>JBBUCD010000013.1:0-8513 GCA_038057955.1 Patescibacteria group bacterium
GAGCGTGATCACCTCACCCGTCGGCGTAAAGACGAAAATTTGGTCGGTGAAGAATTCGAGTAGAAGTGCCTCACGAAGCTCGAGTGGATTTTTGAGCGAATCCTGCCAGGTGCGAAGCTCGTTGAGCCACTCAAGCTTGGTCTCGGCCTGGAGCGGCGTGGTCGCGTGTTGGGTAAGGTGCTTACTCTCATTGTAGGACCAGTGGGCAGCCACACCTTGCTCGGCCTGCTCGTGCATTTCTGGGGTTCGAATCTGAATCTCGATAATCTCGCCATCAAGGCCGAAGACCGTGGTGTGCAGCGAGCGGTAGCCGTTTGGTTTTGGTGTGGCGATGTAGTCTTTGATTCGGCCAATGAGTGGGTTCCACCGACTGTGAATCAGCCCGAGGGTTTTGTAGCAATCACTCGCTGATGGGACGATAATCCGAATCGCAATCAAGTCGTAGATTTTGCCCATGTCGCCATCGTAGCGTTGGAGTTTGCGCCACAGACTGTAGGTGTGTTTGACGCGACCATGGATGTTGGCACCCTTGAGCCCCTCTGCCTCAAGGTAGGTTTGGAGAATGCGTGCGAATCGGCGAATGTAGCGCTCACGTTGCTCGATCTTCTCTTCGAGCACGGACTGGATGGAGGCGTACTCCTTCGGGTAGACGTATGGGAACGCCAAATCCTCAAGATCTCCCTTGATCTGTCCCATACCGAGTCGGTAGGCAATGGGGGCATAGATCTCGAGCGTTTCCTCGGCAATCCGCGTCTGCTTTTCGGGTCGAAATGAGTCGAGTGTCTGCATATTGTGGAGTCGGTCGGCCAACTTGATCAAGACAACCCGAATATCCTTTGCCATCGCAATGAGCATCTTGCGCAAGGACTCAACTTGTCGCTCGAACGCCAGGCGCTTCTCGTTGCGCCGTTCTAGGATACGGGAGACGAACGAGGTTGATTCATGAATCTGCACCTTTTGGAGCTTTGTCACCCCAACGACGAGGGTGGCAACATCCTTACCAAACTGTGCTTCGAGGTCTTTGGCTGTCAGGTCGGTATCTTCCAGGGCATCGTGGAGTACGCCGGCTGCAAGAGTGTGGGCATCGAGTTGGAGGTTGGCAAGGAAGAGGGCAACGCTCAAGGGGTGGGTCAGGTAGGGTTCGCCACTGACTCGGGTCATGCCAGCGTGGTGGCGTGAGGCAACCTCAATTGCGCGCTCAACAATCAGCCACTCGTCATCAGACAGGTACGTTCGGGCGGTTGTTTTGAGACTAGACCGTAGCTCTTGTTCGCTTAGCATATGGCGTACTAGTTCGCTCGAGTTGGACTCGTTGGGTGTGAATTTTAATGCCTTTTTTATCAGTGGTAACAACAAGCGTTGCTGATTTAGGTGTTCGAAGTACGCTGTCGGCAAGTTTGGAGCCGACCTGTTCTTGGACCAGGCGTCGGATATCACGAGCGCCCGCCCGTTTAGCGGTGAGGGTGTTCATCAGGTGGGTTATGGCACGCTCCTCAACGGTAATGTGGTACCCTTCGCTGCCACCTTGCTTGAGGAGTCGATCGATCTCGAGTCCAAGTATGGTCCGGAGTGAGTCGACTGAGAGCGGATGGAATGGCACCACCGCATCAAGTCGACCAAGGAACTCCGGTTGGAAGCGCTCCTTGAGGAGTTGGTCGATAGCTGCCTCGGTTCGGGCAACGCGTTTTGTGCTGGCAAAGCCAACGGGGCTGGCATCTTGCCAGAGTTGTCCGCCGATATTTGAGGTGAGGACGATAACGGTGTCGTGAAAATGGACCACACGACCAGTCCCGTCGGTGAGCTGACCATCTTCCATGATCTGTAAGAGTACGTGGAAGACGTCTGGGTGGGCCTTTTCAATCTCATCAAACAAGATGAGTTGGTGTGGTCGCCTGCGAACCTGTTCGACAAGTCGACTTGGCTCGTTGTAGCCAACGTATCCTGGAGGAGCACCGAGTAGTCGGGCAACTTGGTGGCGTTCCATGAACTCACTCATATCAAGCTTGGTCATGGCGTCTGGAGAGCCAAAGACGAGCTCGGCTAAGACTCGGGCTGTCTCGGTTTTGCCAACGCCAGTTGGTCCAACAAAGAGGAAGACGCCGTGCGGCCGGTGTGGCAGCTTGAAGCCACTCTTGCTCCGACGAATGACGTTGCCAAGCACGTCGAGCGCTGATCGTTGGCCGATGATGCGTTCTTCGATCTGATCCTCGAGTTTTAAGAGTGAGCGGCGGTGCAGAACCGAAAGCCGAGTGACCGGAATCCCTGTCCAACGACTGATGATGGCACGAAGATGATCACCCGAGATAGTCAGGTTGTAGGTACTAGGCTTTGTCGGTTTGGTCTTCTGTCGTTCTTTGAGTTTCTTGAGCTTGAGGCGCAATCCGCTTTCCTGGTCGCGGAGAAAGGCCGCTCGCTCAAAGTGTCCTTGGCGCAGCTCATACTCTTTCTGATTGGTTGTTCCTTTGAGCTCCCGCTCTACGCTTTGGAGGGACTGCGTTGTACTGGCGAGCGTTGCCGGTGCTCTCTTGGCCCGCACCGAAGCGGCTGCCTCATCAATCAGATCGATTGCTTTGTCGGGAAAACAGCGGTCGTGCAGGTAGCGACCAGCGAGCATGACGGCTTCGGTGATGATGGTATCTGGTATCTCAACCTCATGGAACTGTTCGTACCGATGCTTCAGTCCACGCAGAATCGTTTCCGTTTCAACAGCGGAAGGTTCTTGGACGACGATTGGCTGGAAGCGGCGTTCGAGGGCCGCATCTCGCTCAATGTGTTTTTTAAACTCAGCAGTGGTTGTCGCACCGATCACTCGGAGCTGACCCTTTGCCAAGACGGGCTTGAGGATGTTTGCAGCATCGAGTCCACCTTCGGCACTGCCAGCGCCAACGATGGTATGAATCTCATCGATGAAGAGGACGATGTCCTCCGCTTCTTCTAGCTCTGCCACCATGCGGCGGAGGCGCTCTTCGAACTGACCGCGGTACATCGTGCCAGCAACTAGGGTGCTCAGCTCAAGCTGTACGATGCGAGTGTTGAGTAAGTAGGCTGGCACCTTGCCGCTCGTGACGGCCGCGGCGAGGCCCTCGATGATCGCTGTTTTACCGGTTCCAGGTTCGCCAATCAGGATTGGGTTATTTTTTGTTTTCCGTCCGAGAATATGCGTCAGCCGTTCTAGTTCGGTCGCTCTGCCGATCAGGGGTTCAAGCGCGTTTTCTCGAGCGAGTGCGGTCAGGTCGGTCGTGAGCTCATCGAGGATTGGCGTTGCGGACTCTGGTTCGTCGTCGTGATCCTCGGGCGTGGTGACCTCGTCGCGCTCTTGCGGTGTCATTGACTGGCCAATCACACCGAGAATCTCAATTTCGTGTCCCGCCAGACTGTTTTCTTGGCTGTGTTCGAAGAGTTGCCGTTCTAGCATTTTGCGGACGGTTTTTGGATCGATGCCAAGTTGATGAAAGAGCTGGTGGGCTCGGCACTGCGCATCGGTTGTCAGTGCCCAGAGTAAATGCTCTGGCCCGATCAACGCTGATTGGAGCGTCGCTGCCTGAAAGGCTGCCCGCTCAAGGACCGATTTTGCCTCGGTTGCCATGCCGCCCTTTGGTGGGGTGGTACTCTTATCCATCGTGAGTACCAGTCGAAGCTGATCAAGGGTAACAGGCAGCTTTCGTAGTACTGTGTACGCGGGAGAGTCGGGCGTGATCGTCAGTGCAAGGAGAATATGTTCCGAGCCGAGACCAGCATTGAGCGTTTCGGCGTAGCGTTGCGCCGCAACCAGAATAGCTCGCGCTTGTGGCGAGAATTTTGTAAAGCTCTCGTTTGGTAGATCATTCATCGTAAGACCTCTTGAATGGGTGCTTACTCTGTAGGTGTGGCGTCGTCAGTTGTAGTGGTCTCGTCGTCGGTCTGTGTTTCGGCGACCTCAGGTTCAGGCGCAGGTTCGTCGTCGGGTTTCTTGGTTGCAGGTAATTCGTCTTTGACGATATCGAGATTCCACCCGGTGAGCTTGCTGGCAAGTCGGACGTTCTGGCCGCTCTTCCCAATCGCCAATGAAACCTGATCGTCGGGAACCTTGATTTTGGCAGTTTTCGTCGTTTCATCGAGCGTAATTGACTAAACCTTAGCTTGTGAGAGCGCATTCCCAATCAGTTGAATAGGATCTGTGCTCCAGAGGATAATATCGATTTTCTCTTCACTCAACTCTGAAAGTACTGCTTGGACGCGGATCCCCCGTTGTCCAACGCATGAACCAACTGGATCGAGCCCTTCTTGATGAGCATCGACTGCAATCTTGGTTCGTGAACCGGGTTCTCGAGCAATTGCCTCAATCGTAACCGTACCACTCTGTAATTCAGGTACCTCTTGGGTAAACAAGCCCTTGATCAGGTCGGGGTGGGTTCGTGATACGAGCACCTTTGGCCCTCGATTGGTTTCTTCGACGCCACGAACGTAAAACTTCAGTCGTTGGCCAGTGTAGTACCGCTCGTGAGGAACTTGGTCGTGCGGCAACATAATGGCATTCATTCGGCCAATATTGACGACGGCATCTTTGCCCTCGATTTGCTGGATCGTGCCACCGACGATGTGGCCCTCTTTATCCTTAAACTCTTGGTAGAGCATTGAACGTTCTGCCTCAGCAATCCGCTGGATAATAACCTGCTTCGCGGTTTGGGCAGCAATGCGGCCAAAGTCAGCATGCTCTGGGAGTGGTAGGACTACCTCACCACCGACCTCGGCTTGTTTTTGCAACTTGAGCGCTTCTGACAAGGTAAGTTGTCGTTCGGTTTCTTCGATTTCGGCGTCGTCATCGACAACGTCGTAGACCTGGAACATCTTTGTTTTGGTGATGTCTTTTTCGTCGAGGATGGCTCGGATGACTTGGCCAGGTTTCCCGTAGTCTTTGCGATACGCGGCTGCTAACGCTGCCTCGACCGTTTGGATGACCGTTTCAACTGGCAATCCTCGCTCTTCAGCGAGTTGTTCGAGTGCTGCCATGAATGGTGATGCTGCCATGGTGTTTCCTTCTGTTGGTGTCTTTGTAGTATACGGAATGAGAGGCAATGTGTCGATTGCTGGCTCTCAAGCAAAAAACCAGACAATCATGTCTGGTATCGTGTGGCAATTCTATCGCTTGCACTCGGTGTCGTCAAGGTGTTTTCATGGCTGATTTGAAGACGCGCCATGGAAAGCGGATGGTAGCAGTGATAATTCGTGGGAATCGCCAGGGCTCGAGCAGGAGCCGCCAGAGCCACTCCAGCCCGATCGTGCGGAGCCACCTTGGAGCCCGCGGTACAATGCCAGCAAGAAAATCAAAGGACCCACCAACACCCATCATGACCGGTACCTCGAGTGCTGCCTTGTGTTGGGCAATGAATAGGTCTTGCTTAGGTGCGCCGAAGGCAACAAAGAGTACATCTGGCTTTGCATGTTTTATACGTTCAATTAGTGCTTCTTTGTTGGTAGCCCCTTGTCCTTGTCGGATGCCTTCTTCTGCTCCAAGAATCCTCAATGAGGGAAACTGTTTTTTCAGTGCCTCTGCTGCCATGCTTGCCACATTCGGTCGACCACCAACTAGATAGAGGCCCCAGCCCTTTTGGGCGCCCTGTCGGGCAATGTCTGTCAAGAGATCGACTCCAGTTACAACGGCGGGTATCGGTGTTGCTAAGAAGGAGGCTGCTGCTCGAACGCCTACCCCATCGGCAATGTTTAAGTTTGTTGTTTGCAAGATTTCATGGAAGGTCTGGTTGTCTTGGGCAGCCATGATGAATTCGGGATTCACGGTGGCAACTTGATGAGGCAGCTTACTGGCAATGAAGGTCTCAATCCGATCCAGTGCCTCTGTTGAGGTGACCGGGTCAATGGGGACGCCCAAGATGTTAACGCGTTTCGTTACCATGAGCCTCCACCTCCGCCACCAAATCCCCCACCACTCCCACCGCCCGAAAAGCCACTCCCGCCAGAACTGGCAGTGCTAATGGCAGATAAGCTGTTTGAGAGCCCACTATTTAAGCCGGAAGTAAAGTGTGTGGTAGACCAATGGCTACCGTAGTAGCCCGAGTACCAACTTGGCGCAGCAGTTGCAATGTCCTTGAAGGCTTTTGCCCACAGACCAGCCACGCCGAAGGCAATGGCATAGGGCAGGAAACGCTCGAAGAGTTTTTCTTGCTCGGCAAACTTCAGGCGGTAGCGTTCGGCAGTTTTGAGGTAGAGCTCAAACCCAAGGATTTCTTCTTTTTTCTGCACACCAGCCTCGGTCCGTTTTGGCATGAACGGTGCGAAGATCATGATCAGGACGCCAGAAATGATACCGCCGATTGCTAATGGGAAGCCAAAGATTGCACCGCCAGCAACCGAGAGTGGGATGAGCAGGAAGCCAGCGACAAAGTAGGCAATGCGGACAGTTTGGGGATTGGCAGTGAAGTACTTGTGTTTCACAAGTGAAGCAAGGACTTCGGTACCAAGCGCTGCCTTCGCCGTCACAAGCGCCTGCTTATGCTTGACCTCGGTCAAGCTGACTTTTTCCTTGGCATCAAAAAATGCTGCAAAGAGTGCTTGCTCAGCGGGGGTACCACTTGTCAGCGCCTTGAGTTTTTCGAGCTCGAACTGTCCTTTTTTGGGCTCGTGGATGCGTAGGTTGCCGGCAACAGCCCACTGAATGATCTGGGCAGTGAGGTCTCTGTCTTGAAAGCGTTCATCCTTGAGGACTGCTGACTCAAGGAGCGTGACACCTTTTGGAGGGGCAAACTCAGGCACAATTGTTCCCCGGCCAGCTGGATCTCGGCCAAACTTTCGCACGATCCAGATGAGCACTGCCAGCGTGACAATTGGCAGTCCAAGCGGCCAGTTGTCTTGCAGTAACCAGAGTGTCTTCGTGAGACCACTCGGCATCGTCACGAACCCTTTTGGCCACCCAGCGACAATGGTCAACCCTTCGCCGGGCAGTAGCTGACGAGAGCTCAAAAAGCGGAGTGTGCCGTGGTCGAAGGTAGCTGGTGCAAGCTCCGTACTGCTAACTGCTCCTTGGTAGGCTGTGCGAAGCGTTTGGGCATCGCTGGGTTTGCCTGCAATGGTCACGCTGGTAGTTGCTTGATCGATAGGGGTCTGCCACTCGGTTCCAGTTGCGTTCCAGTACAGCTCGATATGGTCGGGAAATTCATTCAAAGCATTTTGGACACGGTAGTGAATTGTATATTCTTTCAAACCGGTCACAAGCACATCGGGGTCGCCAATTTTGATAGTTGTGGTGCCGAATGAAGTGTTGACGGTAAACGGATCGTTCTCCACGGCGATGTTTGTAATTCTGATTGATCGCTGCACGCCACTATTTGTTGTGTAGTCTGTGGGAATCGTTCGAAAGATTCCGTGTCGCTCGTTGCTACCAAAGTCAGCACGAATTGTTTCAGTAATAGTGAGCTCAGCGTTTTTTCCTACGTCGATCGAGGTGTCAAACGATGAAATCGTAAAGTATTCCTGGGCGACAACCGTTGATGGCAGTAACCAGAGTGCTACGGCAATCGTGCCCAGAAAGGCGTTACGAAAGAGGTGGAGAATCATTTACTCACTATCTACGACGGTCACGGTCGTCATTGTGTCGCCAACACGGATTTGATCAACAACCTCGATGCCAGCAGTTACCTCGCCAAAGATCGTGTAGGCAGGAGGGAGTGGCGTATCGCCGAGCATAATGAAGAATTGACTGCCGTTCGTATTCGGCCCAGAGTTGGCCATGGCGACAATCCCTCGGGTGTAGCTACGCTTGACCGGTTCGTCGGCAAATTTGTAGCCTGGTCCGCCTCGGCCACTGCCCTCTGGGTCGCCACCTTGGATGACAAAGCCCGGTTCAACTCGGTGGAATGTTAGGCCGTCATAGAATCGTTGCGACGCGAGAAAGACAAAATTACTGACGGTCAGTGGTGCCTCGTCGGCAAAGAGCTTGAATCGGATCTCGCCCTTATTCGTTGTGAGTACGATGTCTTTTCCCTTTATTTGATCGTCTGGCAGGGTGCCAGGGGCTTGGTCAAATGTTCGAACGATCGACTGATTTGCCTCTTCGTTATTCATAGTTGTGCTCCCTGCTGGTGTTGCTTTGTTGGTAGTTTGTTTTGCTGCTGGCTGGCAGCCAGTGAGTAGTAGGGGTATGGCAACGATCAGTGCAATCCGCCAATTGGTTGTCATGGGGTCTCTCCTTCTGCTGCAAATACTAAACGACGATGGATTGCTCGGGTGAGCTCAACATCCCGCTTGCAGTAACTGTAGATCTCATCAGTCCTGCCCGCAAGGTAGTAGTCGTAGACCTGACTGCCATCAATCCCCTGCTTCGAACTCTCTAGGCCCAAAATACGGGCGAGCTGATCCAAGCCCGTTGCAGGTGTGCTCCACTGATCCCAAACGCGCATTGTGTCGAAGATGGGAGAGATTTGAAACTTTTCAAATGAGAGTTGGAGTGATGGTTTGACCGAATGGACGATGGAACGCTTGTAGATAAAGGGCAGGTCGAAATCAAGCGCATTATGTCCGAC
>JBBUCD010000014.1:0-10450 GCA_038057955.1 Patescibacteria group bacterium
CGAACAGTCGCTAGCATTCTCTCGCCTCCTTCAGTGCTCGTTTCGCCTCTCGAGCGAACTCAGTGTATCGAGTTACCCACTGTGTATTTGGGTATCGTCGCCACCAGGTTAGCTGTCGTTTAGCAAAACGACGCAGTTCTCTTCGAAGCTGCTCGCGCATCGCCATATCATTAATTCGCTCGCTCAATCGATCAAGTGCAATCCGATACATAAAACCAAAGCTTGTGACGCGATCAGCGGAAACACCCTCGGCTAGTAATGCAGCTGTCTCGGTAAGTAATCCACTCTCAATCCATTCTTCCAGTCGACGATCGAGTCGATCGTACAACTGCTGCTTATCTGGCTTAATCACAAAAATTGCCGACTGGAAATCGGGTGTTCGTTTCCGTTGTGCCGAATGGAAGCTCTTGCCTGTGACAAAGGCGTGAGCTAATGCTCGTTCCACACGTGCACGGTTTTGTATATCAATCTGCGCCGCACTCTGGGGATCCCATAGCTGCAACTCTTCCACTAAGTCAACTGTTGGTTTTACTTGCCATTCTGCAGGTAACCTTGCTAGGGCAGGAAACTCAAACCCATCCAAAATCGACTGAATATATAACCCGGTCCCGCCAACAAGAATCGGCACCCGTCGCTGTTCCCAGAGTAAAGGCAAGAGGCGGTAAACATACTGCTGAAACATAGATGCCGTATATCGCTCATGGGCCGAGCACAAATTAAGACCATAATGATCGATACCTTGAATTCGATAAATCGGACCAAGAGGTGAGGACCGCTCAACAGCGGGGTATTCGTACGTTACCTTATTTGTGCCAATGTTGAGTGATTGGTAGACCGTGCGTGAATCTGCGGCAATAATAACGCCGCCTACGTCCTCTGCAAGCTTGATCGCCCAATCAGTTTTGCCACTACCTGTTGGACCTGAAAGTGCCAGCACAATGTGTTTCATACAATGGTGGTGTCGAAGGTGGGACTCGAACCCACACGCCCTTGCGAGCACAGGGTCCTAAGCCCTGCGCGTCTGCCAGTTCCGCCACTTCGACTCTCGTACTCTTAAACAGGTGCACTATAGCAGATACTACCCAATTAATCAGGCCTACTGAATGCTAATCAAATCCCTAAGAGCATCATAAGTACTCTCACCAATACCTTTCACGTTCGTGACATCATGAGGGTTACGAAACGGTCCATGTGTCTCTCGGTAGCTAATAATCGCCGCTGCCTTCGAAGGCCCGATGCCTGGAAGCGTATCAAGCTCAGTTTGTGTAGCAGTATTTATATTGACCTTTGTCGACATGGCATCATCCACGGCCTTCGCATCCGATACCTCACCCACTCCAACCTCTAGCTCTTGGACCTTAGCCTGCAACGTATTATTCTCAATTTGAAGCTGGCGTAATATTTCTAACTCCGATTCATTCGGCTGTGCTGCCTGTATTCGCGCTGGCAGGTGGTCGAGTCGCCAAAACCAACAAAGCCAACTAGCACTTGAAATAACGAGCAAGACCATGATAACTGACCATCGACGACCCCTAACCCATTCAATCAACGACTGCATGTACATCTCCCTCATCGTACAATGCTAGCCACTCACCTAGGCAGGCTGGCGACTGTTGCCATAAACTGCCAGCGAGCGTACGTGCTTTTTGAGCAAGCAGGGTATCTGTTGGATCAGCAAGTCGTAATCGACTCCAGCCAGATTGCAGTGCGCCCAATAAATCTCCCGGACCACGTAGTCGGAGATCCAGGGCAGCCAGCTCAAAGCCGTTCGACGTCGAACACAGTGCCTGCAGCCGATCAGCAGGCTGATCCTCACTGCTATGGAAAACAAAGCAAACACCCGCCCGACTACCGCGACCAACTCGTCCCCGAAGCTGATGGAGTTGGGCTAACCCAAACCAATCTGCCTGTTCGATAACTATCTGCGTTGCGCTTGGCACATCAAGGCCAACTTCAATAATCGAGGTAGTCACCAATACATCGATCTTCCGAGAAAGAAAATCAGCCATCGTTTGCTGCTGCTGCGAATCGGTGAGCTTGCCATGGTATGGCGCAAAAGTGACGGCGGGTAAGGCGCGCCTATATCTCGCTAAGACTGCTTGAAGAGAAGGAAAGGTGTCTACCCCATCATCTCCCGCCTCGATTCTTGGTGTAACAATGAATCCCTGCTCGCCACGCGCAATCGCTGCTGCAAGCGACTCAATTGCCTGCTCCTTCTGATTCTGAGCAAGTGCAATGGTCGAAACTGGCGCGTGCTGTACTGGTCGTTCAAGGAGCTGCGAGGCTCCTCGATCTCCATACAGTGCCAGCAAGAGTGCGCGTGGAATTGGTGTCGCCGTCATTGTCAGTAAGTGGCAAGCATGCGCAGCCAACTCCTCTTGCTGCTTCACCCCGAAGCGATGCTGCTCATCAATGATGACTAAGACCGGCAACGCTCGATGTACAAAAAAGCCAAGTAGGGCCTGCGTACCGACATACAGCGTTGGTCGCGTAGAGGCTCCTGGCTTATCTGCGCTTGTTACCAGTGCAACATCAAATGGAAGCCCTGCACACAACTCCATAAGCCGATCACTCAACTGTCGAGCCAGTAGCTGTGTCGGCGCCATCCAACAGACATCATGTCCAGCCTCAAGAACAGATACGGCAACTAAAAAAGCAACAACTGTTTTGCCGGTACCAACATCGCCTTGGAGTATGTGTCGTAATGGCTCCGAATCATCCAGCTGCTTAATAATCGCCCAGCTAACCCGTCGCTGCTCGGTAGTCAATTTGAATGGCAAGTGTTCGACCACTTCCTGTAACCGCCCGACTGCCGGCACTATCGGTGGCGCAGAACGCCTGCTCGCCGTTCGTTGTTGATGCAATCTGTATTGCAGCATGACTAGCTCATCGAGTGCTAGTCGCTGCTTTGCCTGAATAACGTCAACCAGCTGAGTTGGCCGATGCATGGTCTGTATGGCGCTGATAAGCGAGGGTATCTGTTGATCGGGATCAGCTGCGCCAACCGCATCAGGCACTGACTGTGCCACTGCCGACGCAATGACTGTCCGAAGAAAGGCTGAGGTGATCCCGGCAGTTTCTGGATAGACTGCCAATACTGCTCGCTCAGTGACACGCTGCGGATTCGACAGCTCGATAGACTTGCTCTGCCAGTTCCAGACGATCTTCCCGATCAGTAGCCAGCGCTGTCCATTCTGCAGTACTCGACGAAGATACGACTGATTGTGCCAAACGACTGATACTGTATCACCGAAATCATCGGTGAGTGTTGCTGTACTCTTCGGCCGCCGCTTCGAAATCGGTGGTTGATACTGCAAGTTGGACAATACCCCTTCAAGCACTACGAGCTGGTCTTGCACAACGCTGGCAATTGGGACTGGTGTCGAGGCATCAAGCCAGGTTCGCGGCCAATGGAAGAGTAAGTCGCGAACTGTCGTGATGCCTAATTTTTGAAGCTTCGCTGCAACTGCTGGACCAACTTTCGGCAGCACAGCAACCGAACTACCAAGCGTCACGCCCGCTGATCGATTACGGCTTTGGGATAGTGGTTGAGCTGCTCGAGTCCGATCCACTCGTCGACTGCCCAGTTGTACCGGTGTCTGCATCTGGCCCCTCACGTTCGTAGCGTTGAATTGCCTCTGCGACCTTACCATCTTCCTTTAAGTCCTCAACGAAAAGAATCTGTGCTGGATTAATTCGCATCACATCTTTTGGTCCATGTAATTCATTGCCTAACTTAATCAATTTTACATCTGGTTCCTGTGCAGAACTCGATGGATCTGTTCCAAGTTGAGACTGTTGATCTACTTGGAGGTAGTAGATGTTCTCTAATCGAGCAACTCCGGCACTCTGGCTAAACGAACCAAAATATACCTGACCATTCGTTAAGAAAACTGCCTGTGTCTCTGCGACGTTACCGCCAAAACCAGCTGACCCAACCGATCCACCACCAAACACACCGGTCACCCAAAGTACAACGCCAATGACAACAAGCATAAGTACCGTGGCAGCAATTAAGACTGTTGACTTCATAGAACCTCCGATATCATCGTGCTGCTGACTCTAGCAGAAATTGTGTCGCGATGATCATTGTTTTCCACACCCAACCAACCCTGCCTAGGCGAGCTCTCGCAAAGCCCAAGCAACTTGCGCCTCATCGTTTAACCCAACTGGCACTCGCTGAATCACTCGTTGAATCTCGACCGGCGCGTACCCCAAGCTCGTAAGCGCATCATTGAGAGCTAACCCACCACTCGGCACCGAGGTACTTACTTGACCAGTCAGTCGTCCCTTTAATTCAATAATGATTTTGAGAGCACTTTTTTTACCAACGCCAGAAATAGATTGGAAGAAGCCAACATTATCGGCATTCACGGCTCCAATAAGATCAGTTGGCGTAGCCACCGACAGAATTGCCATCCCAAGCTTCGGACCGATACTTGAAACACTGAGGAGCTGCTCGAAAAGTCCTAACTCCTCAACTGTTTCAAAACCGTACAGTGCCTGTCCATCTTCCTTGATGTGGTGGTACGTCCAGAGACTGACCTGCTGACCCACAACCAGATCGTATCGACTAGGGGTAGAGACAAGGTAGCCAAGTCCACCAATGTCCACCACAATGCCATCTGCCATCCGAAATAATATAGTACCCGCAATCGTACGAATCATACGTTATAACCTCACTGAGATTGGGCAGTGACGATCAAGGATCTCTTTGACTACCGCCTTCGTATCATGTTGCTTCTCGTCTGACACAGTCTTCGTGCCAACATGTCTTCGATACAAATACAGTAGTTTTGGTAGATAAGTAATTGAGGATACATGCAAGGCCCGTAGCATCCAGTCAAAATCTCCGGCATGTGGCAGCGACTCGTCAAAATACCCGACCACATCCAATAGCGGACGACGCATCAGAAAGGTTGTGTGATGCGTCAGAAACGGAGGCGGAACCCCTTGCAGCAAGGCCGGATAATACTCTGTGCAATACGTTTTCAACACTTCGCCCGACGAAAGCTGAGTTCCCTGCAGTGTAGCCAGTACACTTCCGTGCTCATCAATTTTAGCAATATCCCCGTGAACCAAGTCGGCATCAGGGTGGCCTTGCAACCACTCAACTCGCAGCTTCAAGCTATCCTCTGGCCAAATATCATCACTATGTATCCAAGTAAAATACTTGCTCTGTACTTTACGTAATCCCACATTTGTAGCGGCATATTCACCACGATTTTCCTGATACAGGTAGGTTATGCGCTTATCATTGAATGACTGAATCAGACGAGCGCTCTCATCAGTACTCCCATCATCAATGATGATCAGCTTGAAATCCAAAAAAGATTGGCTCAGTACGCTGGTAATTGCCTCGGACAAAAATTTCATACGGTTATATGTTGGCAGTACGATTGTTACGGACACATGTTCAGTAGTAAGTGTCATGCTGCTCCTAGTACTTGACGGTACACATCTAACGTCGATGAACCCATCGCTTCCCAAGAAAAATCCTTTGCCCTAGCCTTTCCTTTGGCTATGAGTTGATCTCGCAATGGAGCATCCTCTAAGACTTGCAGCATGCCAGTAGCAATGTCTTTCTCGCTCAATGGGGAAACTAAGACTGCTGCGTCTCCAGCGACCTCCGGTATGGCACTGACATTCGATGCAACGATAGGCACGCCAAGAGCCATCGCCTCAATAACAGGCAACCCAAACCCCTCAGAAAGGGACGGGTAAACTGCTAGTTGTGCGTGGGTTCGAAGTGCATTCAGCGAGGCTTCCTCGAGGTAGTCTGTAAAAACTACGGATTTTTCCAAGTGTAGCGCTGCAATAAGACGGACATAGGTCTGGATAGACTTCTGAATCGTCTCTTTTTTGCGTCCCGTGAGTATCAAGGAGAGCTCTGGATGTCGCGCCCGCACAATCGAAAATGCTTTGAGCAAACGCTCAATGTTTTTTCGAGGTCCAAGTCCACCTACGTACGCCACGACTGGACCTTGGATGCCGTGCGTACGCTGAAACGCTTGCCACTCTGCTGTATACGTGCCAGGTACTGCAGTGTAGCCATTATAGATAACAGCAATTTTTTTTGGATCAACTGCTGTATGCCGTACTATCTCATGCTTCGAAAATTGCGAGATCGTGATTACCCTGTTCGCAGATTGAATCGACTGAACCAAGCTTGCCCGATACACCAGCTTCGTCCACCTATTCAGGTATTCATCCAACATCAACGGAATCACATCGTGAACGGTCAAGACGGTCGGCACAGGTGAATGAAAGGGTAGGCCGTGACTGTCTGTTGCGTGATAGAGTGACAATCGATGTTTCTTCATAAGCCCCGGCAGCATCAATCGCTCATCGAGATACCGAGCTACACCAACATGATTCGTTGAATGCACAGCCTGGATGGTCAATGTATCCGGCCGAGAAAACTGCGGAAGCTCTACGTTTGGATCCACAAACAGCACACAATGGACCTGTTGCTGCGTTAGATACTCGACAAGCCTGTAGACGTACGTACCCACGCCATGCATACCTACACGAATAGTACGTGCATCAAGTCCGACACGCATCTCTGAAAGTCTTACTTCTGGAGCCGTCATGAAACGAGTGGCAGAACGTGCTTCTCGAAAATAGTAATAAACGAGTAGTCGTGCATCACGCGATGGTAGAGTCTGCTTGTCGGATTTTCTTCAAGCGTATCAATAACTGTTTTTGCTATCTTCGCCGGCTTGTCCGAGAGCGAGAAGTACGAAATGTCATTTTTCCCAATTTCTCGAAACGGTGCGATATCCGAAGCAAAAATAGAGACTCGTGCAATGCCCGCTTCAATTAATGGCATACCAAAACCCTCGATTTTACTTGGGATCAGTAAGAAATCAGCAATGACGAACAGTTGCTCAATCGGTAGTTTCGCCAGATCAATAAGCTTCCCATTTGGCAAACGGTACTTTGACAAAAAAATGATTGATTTTGCAATGCCCAGCTGCGTCGCTGTCTTCTGTAGTAGCTGAAGGTAGTCTCGGCCAGCATTCTTTTGCTGATAGTTCATTGGCGCGGTAATCAGGAAACGCACCTGCTTACCCATCTTGATCATCTCCTGGATTACTGACAGTGCAAGTTCGATATTTTTCCGCTCAACAGCACGTACAGGCAGTATGCCAACATAGTCCAGGTTTTGAATGCCGAGTTGATTCACGAGCTTACGAACTTGGGGCTGTAGCTGGAAAAACTTCTTTGGATCAATCGCATTTGGTACGACATCGATCTTCACCTTCGCTTGTGCGATACCCCTAAATTCTGCTGCCCGAGCTTCAGAAATTGCGACGTAGCGAAAATTCTTAGCAGGTGAGGCGATCAATGACCAAGGGTAAACCGTTCGTAATTTTTTTGGCAGATCGATGTACCCCGTATCGGCAAAGCTGAGATCATGTATCCACGAGATAAACCGCACCTGTGGTAACTCCTTTGCTAGTCGTGCGAGTGCGGCAGTCAGCGCAAGATTGTAATGTCGGGTCATGACATTGTGCACAATCAGCACTTTGATGCCAGAATCTGCGATGTACTTCTTCAGATCATTGAATATTTTCTCCTCGATCTTCGCAAAGTCGTCTGGGAGAATGCCCTTATTCAGTTTTAGATTGAGTCGGTAAATAGGCCGTGACCGAGGACTCAGGTAGGGAATGACCTTAACAGGAATATCCTTCCTCCACTGTCGACCAGATCCAACCACTACCTCAACTTGATAATTGAAGTACCGGAAATGACGGGCGTAGTTTAGTATTGCCTGCTCAACTCCCGCTATCACTGGTGGGCCGGAGTAGTGAAGCAATGCAATTTTAGGTTTTGTCTTTCCGCTCATATCTGACACCTTAGGGAAGATTGACGTTCTTTTCAAGGAGAACGCCTTCTGGTAGCAAGCAGTGAGCTCGCGGCTACTTCAGGACTCATCACGTCAATAATCATACCGCTACCCATCTCAAACCCGCCATACGTTGCCAACCTTGGGGCAATTTCAACGTGCCAGTGATAGGAGGCAGATTCTTGAACAGTTGATGGCAAAGTATGGATGAAGTAATTCAGCGGCGGATCCCGTACTAGGTCATTCAATCGTCCAACAACCTCCTTCATGACTTGTCCAAGCTGTCGTACCTGCTCGCTAGAGATACGTTCATAGTTCGATTGGTGCTGAGTTGGCAAGATCCAAATCTCATATGGAAACCGCGCAGCGTAGAAGGTGAACGCAATAAAGCCGTCTCGATCATAGAGTACTCGGACGCCTTGCTTGCGCTCATGGACAACCATATCGCAAAAAGCACAGGTACCACGTTGTTCGTAGAACCGTTCGGTGTGGTGGAGTTCACGGGTGAGCATATTCGGCACAACATTGGCCGCAAAAATTTGAGCATGAGGGTGTTTTACTGATGCACCGGCAGCTCGCCGATGATTATAGATCGGCACAGCACTCACCACGTTACAGACCGAATAAAAGTACTCGATACGTTTACGCGTAACCTCGAGTAAGCTCGTCCAGATTTGCTCTGAAAACGTCGGCAGGCTCACGGAGTGATCTTTCACAACTACTAAGTCATGACCACCTGTGCTTGGTCTGGCAGTGTAAAAATCGTCTTCAACACCAAATGATCGAGGAGAACAAGCCGTTGGGTCCTCAAGAAACGCGGGGTACTTATTTGGTAGTACATACACCTCATTCGTCTCAAAATCAGCAACCTGCTTCTCATGTTCTGCGCCATCGATGCAAAAACGACACGTCTCGTTGCCATCCTCGGGTGGTTCGGCAGAAATATGATATTCTGATGGCCGTTTTGCTCGTTCAGGAGCAATAACCACCCACTCCCCCGTGATAAAATTCTGTCTCAGCTGTGGCATAGTCCTCCTTGCTTTCGAACGAACGGCGCCGATGCTAAATGCGTGATGGCAATCGCAATCGCATCAGCGGCATCGTCTTGTTTTGGAATCGTCGCCCCTTTGATGTGATGTGAGAGCATTGCATTTACCTGCTGCTTGGTTGCTTTACCGTAACCGGTAATCGTCATTTTGACTTGGAGCGGCGTATATTCGAAAATTGGCAGCTGCGACTGTGCGCCCGCCAGTAGCACCACACCCCTAGCCTGACTCACCGCCATTGCAGTGGTCACATTCTTAGCAAAAAAGAGCTTTTCGATGGCCAACTCTGTCGGTTGGAAGCGTTGGATGAGCTGTGTCATTTGGCTATAAATCGTCACAAGCCGATGATGCGTGACCGAATTTGGCGTGGTCGAAATGATACCGGCTGCCTCAAGCAGCAAGGTCGAATTGCCAGTCGTCTGGACAATACTCCACCCTGTAATCCCAATGCCTGGATCAATCCCCAGAATGCGCATTCGTCCTCCTAAAACTACCTACAGCGTATCACAGGCTACTGCGTGAACAGAGCGTTCGTTTCAACGGAGCTAACATCATCAAGATCGTCAATCAATTCCATGGCATGGAGGAGTTGCTCTTGATCCGACACCGACAACTGGTGCAGCGTCTTTGGAACAAAACCAATCCGTCCACCAAGTACCCGCAAACCAACTTGCTCTGCCGCTCGACGCGCTACAAACAGCTGATCTGGCGCGGTATACCCAACGAGGCGATCTGCCTGTACATCGATGTCGTCAACCCCACAGTCGATCAGGGCTAGCTGTGCTTCGTCAGCGCTTCCTTGAATAGCTACCTCGAGAATACCTCGCTCATCAAACAAAAACTTGACCGCGCCTGGGTTAGCCAAGGTCATCCCGTGCTTGTTCGCAATCGCCCGTAACTCGCCAATCGTTCGATTCCGGTTATCAGTCAGAGCAGCAATCAATAAGGCTGCGCCACCAGGCCCGTACGCCTCATAGAGCACCTCTTCGATCTGCGCGTCACCGCCCAACGCACCAGTTCCACGCTTGATCGCCCGATCAATATTCTCTTTCGGCATATTCGCTGCCCGTGCTGCCTCGATTGCCGTGTCGAGATTCTTGCCAAGACGCGCGGCCACAGTAATAGCCTTAGCTAACTGCGTAAACACCTTACCGCGCTTGATATCGGTCGCGCCCTTTGCTCGTTTGATTGACGCCCATTTTGAGTGACCTGACATGCAGCCGAGTCTACCGCCCTACCCCAAGAATGTCTACCTCCTGCCGCTCGCCTCGCTCCGGCTGCACCCACAGGTGAGCGCCATCACTTGTAAACTGAATTGTGCCCTGTTGATCGGTCCGAAACACCGGGACAACTCGCTTGGCTAATCGGTCAAGTGTCTGCTGGCCAGGATGTCCAAACTTATTATCAGCACCAACCGAAATGACAGCCACTTTGGGATGCACCGCGTCCAAGAATGCTTCTGTCGTTGCGTACTTAGAACCATGGTGTGTCACCTTTAAGATCGTGGCACCAAGCATAACCGGATCATGAGCGAGCAAGGCAGCTTCATGTT
>JBBUCD010000015.1:0-6714 GCA_038057955.1 Patescibacteria group bacterium
CACAGGTAGTCGGCGAATGGTGTAGTGACTAGCTTGTTCCTTGGAGAGCGTTTTGACGACCAGTCCACTCTCTATTGACGACGAGTCAATACCAAATGCATCGGCTATTCTGGCTATCCAGTTTTCAAGACTGTCTTTCTGTGAGGCGATGGCGATCCCAAGTCGAGACTCCTCAGTTTTTGCCAGAAACACATGGCCGATTTCAAAGAGCAGTACGGGCTCGAAGTAGCTATTTTTGCCGACTGCGGCAGCCAAGCCAGGAAGCAGTGAGGGGCGCAGGTACTGCAAGTGCGGGTTGAGTGGGTTGGCAAGCTCGCCAGCTTTTGGAAGATCGAATTGGTGTAGATCGTCCTTACCCACGAAGCTGTAGGTGAGTATTTCGGAGAAACCCAACTCTACAAGGCGATCTTTTACACCCTCTGCCCACTCGATATCTGACCGAGTTTCGCTTGGGGTTGCTTTCGGTAAGCGTTTTGCGGGCAAGCCCTCGTTGAGTCCAGTAATTCGAATCACCTCCTCGGCCAGGTCCTGCCAGTGCAGTAGGTCGTGTCTCCAGCTTGGAGGTGTTACTCGAATAGCCGGCAGCTTCGAATCGTCTATTAGGCAACCAATTCGCTCGAGTACTTGCAGCTGTTCGTTTTTTGGAATGCTCGTACCGAGTAGTCGATTGACTCGCTCGAAGTCGAGGTGAATCGCCGACATGTTTGCCTCGTCAGTGCGCGCGATCAGTTTGCCAGTTGCCTTGTTTGAACCGAACTCTTTCTTTTTGAGTAAGGTAATTGCCTCGCTAAGTACCGGTAAGCTGAGTTCCCGGTCAACACCACGTGCGTAGCGGTGAGCAGCGGCAGAGGTGTGTTTGGTTGCTGCAATCGATCGCTTGATGCTGGCTGGGGTGAAGAGCGCTGATTGCAAGAATATTCTTTTTGTCCGATGATCAATGGCAGTATTTGCACCACCCATGATGCCAGCTAAATCAATCGGTGCTTCGCTGTCTTGAATGATGAGTGTTCCCTTATCGAGTGTGCGCTGCATACCATCGAGTGTTTTAAGTACCTCGCCTTGCTTGGCTGGTCGTAGGGTCATCTCGCCGCCCAGGATCGCATCTAAATCAAAGGCGTGGAGCGGTTGGCCGTAGCGTTCCATGAGGTAGTTTGTTAGGTCAACGATGTTGTTGATTGGACGAAGGCCTAGCAAGGCAAGCTCTTCCTGCAGCCAAGCTGGACTTGCTTGAATGGTGACGTGCTCAAACACAACGCCATGGTATTGGGTGCAGTCGTCGCCATGTAGTGCGACGGTAGGCTGTGCTGCGTCGGGCAGCGCACTGATTGCCGCAACATCCTTCAATCGAAGGGTAGTTTTTGTGCTGGCACGATGGATTCTGGCCTGGAGGTCTCTGGCTATGCCAAGGAGCGACAGGGCATCGCCTCTGTTTGGTGTGACGTAGATTTCGTAGACAAGTGAGGCACCCTCGAGTAGTTCTGATTCAAAGCCAAGCGACCGTAGTTGCTCAAGAAGCTCGTCAGCAGATAGCTTGCCTGCGCTTGGAACGAGCTCGATGAGTGCCTTGTGCGAAACTCTCATTGGACCTCCTCAAATTGACGAAGAAAGCGAAGACTACCGCCATAGAGGTGGCGGACATCGTCGATACCGTGGGCGAGCATAACCAGTCGGTCGATACCCATGCCGAAGGCGACTCCCTGGTACTTGGATGGGTTGAGACCCATATTTTCGATCACATCAGGGTGGATCATGCCCGCTCCAAGCATTTCGATCCACTGTCCCCCAACAAGAGCGAACATCTCAAGGCCCGGTTCGACATACGGAAAGTAGCCGGGAACAAACTTAATTTTCACCTCGGAGCCGTACATCCGCTCGATGAAGTGTGTCAACATGCCTTTGAGGTGTGCAAAGGAAATGGTTTCATCGATAATGAACCCCTCGAGTTGATAAAAGGTGGTCTCGTGAGTGGCATCGGTTGCCTCATTGCGGAAGACCCTTCCTGGTACCAGGAAGCGGACGGGCGGCTTGGCATCCTTCATAGCAGGCACTTGGAACGAAGAGGTGTGAGTTCTGGGCAGACGGCCATCCTTGAGCCAGAAGGTGTCGTGCATCGTCCGCGCTGGATGATCCTCGGGAATTCGTAGCACGTCAAAGTTGTATTTTTCAGTCGTCACCTCTGGGCTGTCGAGCACAGTGAAACCTAGCTCGTGAAAAACCGCTAAGGCCCGACGCAGATACTGTGTTGTGGGGTGAAGTGTCCCAACGTTGGTTGTCATAGAGCTCCCTCTTCTTTGCCGGAATGCCGGTGGCTACTCATTGCTATTTCTGCAGAAACGAAGGCCAAGCACAAGAGGCTCGTTTCCCAGATGTGAAGATTAGTATACATGCGCAAGAGCACCCAGCCCACAAGAAAGAGGGCAAGTTCGGTGCCTTGGCGGATCGCCTGCGTTGCGCCGCGGTTGTCGAGAGTTTGTCGGAAGAGGAGTCGTCGTACCTCGAGCCCCAAGAATCCGAACAGTGAGCTGAGACTGAGGACAATGCCAAGGACCAACGCGATATGTGACAGTGTGTCAGCAGTTGTTTGCGGTGTCGTGAGTACAACACCCAAGACCAGCACGATGCCAAGCAGTAAGCCAGATGCCAGCCATGAATAGATGAGGCGCTTCATGGCAGTGTATCGAGGAGCGCTTCGACGCGGTTGATGTCGTCACCACGGCTATCTTCGACGAAGATGATGTAAGGAATGACCTTGAAATCGAGGAGTGGTCGTAGTTTCTGTCGGATCTGCTCTTTTCGGGCGTTGAGCCGTCGAACGTACTCGCCTACCTGTTGGGCAGCACTAATCGAGACAGTCACCTGCTTCAGATCCCTGGTCGTTGTGGCATCGGTCAAGGTAATCAGATCGCTGGAGTCAGCAATCTCTTCCTGGACTATCTTCGAAAGTACTCGCAGGAGATGGGCATTCACCCGATCCATTCGGTCAACTGATCTCATGCGTACGATTGTACCGAGTGTTTAGCGTTTTGCCCACTGTGGCGCGCGTCGAGCACGCTTGAGGCCTGGCTTTTTCCGTTCCTTCTCACGAGGATCTCGGGTTAGTAAGCCGGCTTGTTTGATTACTTTTTTTGATTCAGGCTTCATGATGATAACTGCGCGTGCAATGCCGTGTCGGATGGCACCAAGTTGACCAGTTAAACCACCACCAAGTACCTTGACGGTAATATCAACCTTGCCAAGCAATCCGGAGAGCTCGAGTGGTTGAGCCACGGTCGGATCGAGGGTAGTGATTGGCTCTTCGTTCACAATGAGTGATCCCTTGCCATCGGTCATACGGATCCGGGCAACTGCTCGCTTTCTTCGACCAACGGTCGCAATCATTGGGGTGCTCATGCCGGTTGCCTTTCATTCTTTGTCTTCTTTGCATCGATTTCGTCTGGATAAATCGTCAATCGGCGCATAAGTTCTCGTCGGAGTCTGTTTTTTGGCAGCATGTTGTAGATAGCCATTTCTAAGACCATCGCTGGCTTGTCGAGCATCAGCTGTTTGAGGGTGACTTCTTTCATGTTACCAAGGTAGCCACTGTGGGTGCGGTAGATTTTTTGGTCGAGCTTTTTGCCCGTGACGCTGACGTCACGGGAGTGGATAACAATGACTCGGTCGCCCTCGATACGGTGGGGGGCAAACGTTGGCTTGTCTTTGCCACGTAGCACGGTAGCAATTTGGGTTGCGAGTCGTCCGAGCACCTTGCCGCGGGCATCAAAGGTTTGAACAGCATCAACTGTTGGTAGATAGGTTTTCTTTTTCATGCCTGTGCCTTTACTGCCTTCTTTGGCGCTGCTGTTTTCTTTGCGTCCGCAGCTGGCTTTGTCTTATCTGTCGTTGGCTTGGGTTGATCGACAAACGAGATCATTGACTGAGGCGCTGCATCGCCATGACGGTTTGAGAGCTTGTAGAGACGGGTGTAACCACCTGCTCGTTCGCCAATCCGTGGTACGACGGTATCAATCAGCATTCGGACTACGCTTGGATGATGGATTTCGGCAAGTAAGCCACGATGTCTAGCCAAACGTTCCGGTCCAGTCGCTTTGGCAGCTTTGCGTCCAGCCGTAATCCAGCGCTCGACGAGTGGTCGAACAGCCTTGGCCTTAGTAGTGGTAGTAACAACACTGCCATGCTCAATCAGCGACGAAGCTAAGCTTCGAAGCATGTGTCGTTCTTTATCCCGGATACGTCTAAAAAGCAGTGCCATGTGTTACTCCGAATCCTCTGTAGTAGCAGCTTTTTTCGTTCGCTTCTTCGGCTGCTTCTTTTCCGTGGAATCAGCTGCAACGTCCGTGACTGCTGCGGACGAATCTCGAATAATGCCAAAGTGCTCAACGAGAATCTGCGAAGCTCGACCCATAGCCTCAGAGGGCGTCACGCTGCCATCGGTGGTGAGCTCGAGTGTCAGCTTGTCGTAGTCAGTTTGTCCGCCGACGCGAGTGTGCTCAACTTCGTAATGAACGCGCTTGATTGGGCTGAAGATCGAGTCAACAGCAATCGTGCCGAGCGGCAACTTCTCTTGGCCCTTGCGCTCAGTTGGGACGTACCCACGTCCGCGCTCTATCGTGACATCCATTGAGAGTTTGCCATTCTTATCGAGTGTTGCAAGGTGGTGATCAGCGTCAGAGATCACAACGTCTGAATTAGGGGTGAAGTCACCTGCCGTGACGACGCCAGGCCCCTTCTTTTCGAGGTGGATCACCACGGGCCCGGTGCTTTCGGAGCGCACGCGGAGTGCTTTCAGGTTGAGAATCAACTCAACGATGTCTTCCTTCATACCTTTGAGGGTGGTGAATTCGTGATCGATGCCATTGATTTTGACGTAAGCAACAGCAGCGCCTTCGAGTGAGGTCAAGAGGACGCGTCGCAGGGAGTGGCCGATCGTCATCCCATAGCCAGGCGCGAGTGGTTCGATGACAAAGGTTGAGACCCGCTCAGACGAGGGTGTTTCAGTAATACTCATTCGTTCAGTATCAGGCAACATGTACATACAACTCCTTGGTTATCGAGAGTAAAACTCGATAATTAACTGTTCTTCGATTTCGGTAGCGATATCGTCTCGTCCTGGCACTGCAAGAATCTCACCTTTCAATGTTTTGCCGGTGCGGCGAACCCAGACAGGCAGATCTTGTTTGCTTGGTGTGCGATCGATTTTGACGAGTTCGATGACCTGTTTTGGTTCCATCTGCATTGATGGAATGCTCGCCTTGACACCATCGACACGGACTAAGCCGTGCGTGACGTACTGTCGTGCTTGACGACGAGTGTCCGCAAACCCAAGTCGGTAGACAATGTTATCAAGACGAAGTTCGAGCAGTTGGAGTAAGCGTTCGCCACTGTTACCGCGACTGCGCTGGGCGAGTTGATAGTAGCGTCGGAATTGCTTCTCAAGCATGCCGTAGATTGCCTTAGCCTTCTGTTTTTCTAGGAGCTGCTTGCCATACTCAGACCGTTTGCCGCTGCGTCGTGATTGTCCATGCTGGCCAGGTGCATACGGTCGTCGGGTTGAGGCGCTCTTTGGCCCTTCACTCCGCTCACCCTTCAAGAACAGGTTGACACCTGCTCGTCGGCTTAATCGTTCTGTTGGTCCTGTGTAACGTGCCATGTGATCTCCTAGACGCGTCGTGGCTTTTTGGCCCGAACACCGTTGTGGGCAACGGGGGTGATATCTTTCATTGATGAGACCCGAACACCGGTACCGCCGATTGAGCGAACGGCTTGTTCACGGCCAGAGCCGACACCAGAGACAAAGACAGCTGCCTCTTGTAGACCAAGCAACTTGGCTCGCTCAAGTGCATCTTGCATGGCAGTTTGGGCGGCGTAGGGTGTGGATTTACGTGCGCCCTTGAAACCCTTGGTACCAGCACTTGACCACGAAATCACGTTCCCATCGGCATCAGTGATGGTGATAATGGTGTTATTGAAGGTTGACTGGACGTAGATCCGTCCGGTCGTTACTTGCTTTGCGGTTTTCTTTTTGGGAGTTGCCATGGGTTATGTCTTTGCGGTTGCTGGTTTTCTACCTGATCCAACGTTGACACGCTTACCTCGTCGGGTTCGAGCATTCGTTTTGGTGCGCTGACCACGGACTGGCAAGCGTCTGGCGTGTCTATCACCGCGATAGGTGCCGATTTCTCGAAGTCGTTTGATGTTTTGCGTGACACGCATCCGAAGTTCACCTTCGACTGTATACTCTTTTTCGATCATTTCACGGATCTGTGCCAGCTCTGGCTCGGTTAGATCCTGCATCCGCTTGCCAGGATTGATGCTGGCTCGATCGAGCATTGATTCGGCGATTGAGCGGCCAATACCATGAATCGCCGTCAGTGCAATGCGGACTGGTTTCTGATTAGGGAGTGTAACTCCTGCAATTCGTGCCATATTACCCCTGTACCTGTTTATGGTTAGGATCCTGACAAATCACGCGCACCTTACCCTTGCGTCGGATAATGCGACACTTCCCACACCGAACCCGAACTGAAGCTGATACTTTCATCGACGATCCTCATCTCGTTGGTCAACACTAAATCGATAGCTGATTCTGCCACGTGTCAGATCGTACGGAGAAAGTTCAACTTTCACCCGATCCCCTGGTAGAATCTTGATCCGATTCATCCGAATCTTTCCTGAAATAGTGGTGAGTATGGTGAGAGCTGTCTGGCCCGTGTTGAC
>JBBUCD010000016.1:0-6703 GCA_038057955.1 Patescibacteria group bacterium
ACCCGAATCGGTTAGGATTGGCTTATCCCAACCAATAAACTTATGCAAACCACCAAGTTGCTCAATCCGATCAACGCCCGGTCGCAACCCAACATGGTAGGCATTGACGAGCAACGCGTCTAAGCCGATTCGTTTGATCAACTGCCATGGGACTCCCCGAATGGCTCCATGCGTCGCACATGGCAAATAGGCCGGCGTCTCAATGAGTCCGTGTCGGGTCTGTATCGTACCTCGTCGTGCCAATTGCTCTTGCGCGGCTATGATAAACATAGAATTAGTATAAAGAAGAAAAGGCTCGCTGACAGTGCAGCGAGCCAAATTTGGAGCACCAGGGAGGATTTGAACCTCCAACCTGCCAAGGAACCCCCTCATGAGTTCATCGACTGCTCTACCGTTGAGCTACTGGGGCAGTTGACACAGTATACCGAGAACTTTGTACTAATCAACAGAAAAGAGGCCTGCAGCGGCCTCTTTTCTACCTAGTAATTTGTAGTGGTCTTACTTCAGCTCTACCTTGGCGCCAGCTTCTTCAAGCTTCTTCTTTGCGGCTTCTGCATCTGCCGTTGGGACGTCTTTCTTAACTTCCTTTGGCGCTGCATCAACCAAATCCTTTGCCTCTTTCAGGCCAAGGTCTGGGCGAAGTTCGCGGATTACCTTAATAACAGCAATCTTCTGTGCACCAGCATCGGCCAAGTGGATGGTATACATCGACTTTTCTTCAGCTGCCTCGACTGCTGCACCACCAGCTGCCGGAGCCATCATGGCCATTGGGGCAGCGGCTGATACGCCAAACTTGTCTTCGAGCACCTTGACGAGCTCGGCAAGATCCATGACGGTCAATGTCTCAATCTGACCAACCAAATCTGCAAACTTTGCAGGCACTTCTGCTTTCGTCTGCTCTGGTGTAGTTTCCTCAACTTTTGTTTCTTCATCTGTCATACAAATCCTTTCTGCTAACAAGCGTCTGCCTGTTTAAGCAAGTTGCTCTTTCCGTTGCCGAAGCACCGAAACGAGACCGCGAATATTTCCTCCAAGAACCGAAACAAATCCAGTCAGCGGTGCCGCCACCGTACCAACAAGCTTTGCGTACAACTCTTGCCTGCTTGGCAATGCAGCTAATGAACGAACGTATGATTCATCAACAAACCGTCCGTTAATAACTGCACCGATGACTTTGAGCTGTTCATGCTGCTTCGCAAACGTCACAACGACTCGGTTTGGATCAACTTCGTCAGATGCCGATGTGGCGATACCAAGTTGCACCTTCAAGAGCGAGTCTGGAAGCTCAATCCCTCGCTCGACAAGCACCTTCTTCAGCAAGCTTGTTTTTGGAACACGGTATCGACAACCTGCAGCACGAAGTTGTGCCCGTAGTTCGTCAAGATCGTGAACCGTTAAGCCGCCATATTGAGTCAAAACCATTGCTGGTTGATCAATCAACGTTTGTAGTTCTGCTAACTGTGCCGCTTTTTGTTCTCGCGTTTTGGCCATGAAATCCTTCCGCCTATGCAACAAAAAATCCCGTCGACCGACGAGACTAATAGAAAAGACGATGCGAACATCGTGCTCCTCAACAGGGTGATCTATTACCCCCGGTAGGTACCGGAGCCCTGTAGTCTTCGGGACACCCAGAGACTATACAATGTCAGGCGGTTGGCGTCAATGCTGTTAGCTTCACTGGCTCGAGTAGCTGTCGTTGGGTAATATCCATTATCTCATCAAGGATCGCAACGTCATCCCGCTCACCGTCAATAATGTGGATCGAGTCAAACTCACCTGTCAATCGTTCGTATTCACTCCAAACATCCTGTAATTTCTGCTCTTCAGCTCGCATGTTTAGTTCCAACTGCTCAAGCTTCAAGCGTCGAACACAGACTTTCGGGTGCACCTTGATAAGAAAGGTCAGATCTGGCTTAGGGAATCGTCTGTTGAGTGCCCGAAGCCATTCGGGATCATTCACGAGCACAACGTTGTAGGCAAGAGCCGATAGTATGTATCGATCACAGACAACGATCCTGCCAGCTTCAAGCGACGGTAGTATCTTTGCTCGTAAATGTTCGGCTCGATCCGCCGTAAACAGGAGTTGCAATGTTTCTGGAGCAATATTCCATTCCCCTGCTAAACGCGCACGAATAAGCCCACCGATCATTGTACTGGTGGGCTCACTCGTTTGGGTCACTCGATAGCCTTCACGGCTCATCGATCGAGTGAGTGAGCTAGCGTACTGCTGGCTACCGGAACCATCGAGGCCTTCAAATGCTATGAATAACCCTGGGTGCTTGCGGGACATCTCGCCTCCGCTTTCGTTCGTTGTTACAAAGAATTGATATCAATTCGAATACCAGGCCCCATGCTCGCAGTGACCGTCAGTGACATCAGCTGATTCTTGGGTAGCGCACCAATCGCAGCCTGCGCGTTCTCGAGTAATTTGGGGAGCTCCCAATCTACCTTGCCGATCGTCAAGTGGATATTATTCGATGCATCGGTTCGATACTCCACGCGACCAGACTGGATTGCCTTCAAGACATCGTCTGGATTGTCTGCGACCGTACCAGCTTTTGGACTGGGCATCTTGCCAATTGGGCCAAGAATCTTCGCAATTGCTGCCACCTTCGGCATGAGAGACTTTGGTGCAATCAAAGTGTCGTATGGCACCTGCTTCGTTTTGGTAATTTGATCAATAATTTCTTCGGTAAGAATGACAGCATTGATGGTTTTACCTGTTCCGTGTGGCAACTGAACAAGGCCACGAATGCCCTCTGTTGTCTTGCCCTTCTTCACGGCAATTCGGGCGTGAAGCTCAATCGAACCAACGAACGTGGAGTAGGATACCTGCTGTGCGAGCTCTAATGCTTGCTCAAGCTTGTACGTTTTTTCTTTCTCAAAAGCCTCGCTTGCCTTCAAATACCGTGCACTGCGAATACGATCGCGCTTTGTAGGTTGCGTCGTTTTACGCGTTGCCTTTTTGTCTGTTGATGCCTCTTTCGCTACAACGGTATCGGTGTGCAATGCAGCAAGCTCGGCAGGAACAGCTGCATCTGAATCGGTCTCGGCTTCTGAGGCAGCTGCGTCGAGCTGCTCTTCGTCAACCAATTGATCACCGGTGTTGAGAACATCAGCTTCAGTTGTGGCTTCCGCCTCAACCGCAGCCTCGCGCTCCTCGTTCTTTTTCTTTGCCATGTACTCCCTTTCTGTGGTTCAAGCGGCGGTTATTCACCACCTCCCACACTTGGAATAGATAGTGTCGCTTCTGTTAGTATACCTGAAACAAGCGCTTCGTACACTATTGTCGAGGCCTGTTCAACAACCTGCGTGACCATCGGCCGTTCAGATTCGTTGAATGGAGCCAACACGAATCGAGATCCCTCACCACCTTCTACTCGGTTTTCGGGCGCAATCCCGCAGCGGAGACGCCAGAAGTGATCTGTGCTCATATGGTGTGTGACGGATTCAACACCATGATGCCCAGCTGCCGAGCCACCAAGTCGCAATCGAAGCGTCCCAAGTGGCAAATCAAGCTCATCGTGGACGAGCAGAACGTCCTCGGGTGTTATTTTGTAGTAGCGTGCGATTCCTGCAACTGCTCTGCCCGAGTTGTTCATAAATGTGGTCGGCTTTGCCAGTAAGACCCGCTCAGCTCCAACTCGTACCTCAACTAACTGAGACTCGAATGTCGATTCCGTCCGCCACTCCCCTGCTTCGCACTGCTTGGCCGATGCATCAAGAACTAACCAGCCTAGATTATGCCGGGTCGTATGGTACTCACTGCCTGGATTACCAAGACCAACCACTAATTTCATTTACAGGCCTGGTAAATTGACGCCAAGGTCCTTCATGACCTCGCGAGTTTTCTCGGCCGCAACAGCCTGGGCTTTCTGCATTGCCTGGCCAATAGTTTCTTTGAGCACTCGTTCCAAAAAATCTTTACCGTCAGCTTCGAGTAGTGAGGCATCAATCTCCAGCGATTGCAGTTTGAGCTCACCAGTAAAAACTACGACGACTTTACCATCAGCACCCTGCGCCTCAATCTCAGTCTTCTTGAGCTCATCCTGCACCTTCTTAGCCTTCATGAGCATTTTTGCTTGATCAAACATTCCTGCCATATCATCCTTTCATTTGTGGCAATTGTAGCATGCTAGGCCTTTGTCGCCTGCCATTCAAGGTACGCTTCGATAAATCCATCGATATCACCATCAAGCACGCCCATGGCGTCCGATTCTTCGTGGCCAGTCCGCACATCTTTGACAAGCTGATAGGGCTGCAACACGTACGAACGGATCTGACTCCCCCACTCAACTTTTACATGACTGCCCTTCAGCTCAGAAACCTTCTCGAGATGTGCTTTCTTGGTGAGAATTGCCAGCTTCGCTGTCAGCATCTTCATCGCTGATTCCTTATTCTGCACCTGCGAACGCTCATTCTGACAGCTTGCAACCACTCCGGTTGGCAAGTGCGTAATCCGAACAGCACTCTCAACCTTGTTGACGTTCTGGCCGCCATGACCACCTGCTCGGTAAAAATCAATCCGAAGCTCATCTTCGTTAATTTCCGCATTCACCTCTTTCAACTCTGGAATGACTTCGATGAGTGCAAAGGAGGTATGACGCGCCTTGTCAGCATCGTACGGCGAAATACGAACCAAGCGGTGCACACCAGCCTCGCTCTTTAAGTAACCATAGGCATATGGCCCAGTGATTTTGAGCGCTGCGGACTTAATGCCCACCTCTTCGCCGCGCGACTCATCAACCATTTCCACCGAGAATCCCCGTTTCTCTGCCCAGCGTTCCACCATACGGCGCAACATCGAGGCCCAGTCCTGCGCCTCGGTTCCACCAGCACCAGCGTGAAACGAGATAACCGCGTTCGATTCGTCATACTCGTCGGACAACACTGCTTTCAGCTCAAGTTTACGAAGGGCATGCTCGTCTTCAGCCTGCTCCCACTCCTGGATCATCTGTTTGTGTCCAGCCAACTCCTTCGAACGCTCTGTCGCCCGTTGCTGGTCAGCCCAAAACGAGGCCTCGGCCATTTCAGCCTCAATCGCCCCAATTCGGGTCTCGCGATCAGCAAGGCCCAGTATCTCGTACAGTTTGAGCTTTCGCTCATCGTTCGTCATACCGAGAGTGTACCATATTCGCTAATACAAAAAGCAGTCGCCGCGGCGACTGCTTTTTGTATAAAACGAATGGAAGGTTAGCCAACAATTAAGCTAGCTGACTTCGCAAACTTCTGACGGGCCACTGCGCTTACTGCGCCACCGGCTGTCAAAGCAAGTGTCAACGCGATCGCGTCGGCACCAGTTTTTGGAAGTTCTGCAGGAAGTGCTCCCTTGCCATCTTTCTTAGCAGTTGCCGTTGCTTCTGCCTGGGCCACAACTACTGACTTCTCAACAGTTTGTTCCTGTTTTGTGGTCTTGGTAGACGTGCCATTGTTGTTCGTTTGGGTCGTTACCGACTGTTGGGTTCCAGCAGCTGCACACGCACCAGCCGCATCGCCTGAACCCGTGTTAACGACGGTTGTACCGCACGTCACGTTCTGGGCTTGGCTGGTTGAACTGTTGTTGTTCTGGTTGCTGTTGCCACCAGTACCGTTCGAGCCAGTTGTTGAGGTCGATGTGTTACCGGTCGAGGTAGGCGTGGTGTTGTTTTGCTGGGCCGTTGCCGACTCCTGCGCACCTGCCGCGCTACTTGAACCTGTAGCAGTACCGCTACCAGTGTTTACAACGACAGTATTCGCTGCAACGTTCTGGGCTTGGGCGGTCGAACTGTTATTATTTTGGTTCGTGTTTGTATTTGTTACCGGGCCAACGCTACTGAAGCTTGCACTCCAAGAACTGGAGTCTGAGCTAGACGTTGATCCATATCCAGGAACAGCATTCATTCCTGGTACCCACTGCGCCAATGCCGTTGATGATCCAGCTGTCGTCATCAAAAAAGCTACGGACGAAAGAGCAATAACGATTTGTTTCTTTTGCATGTTTGATTCACCTACTTCCTAGTTGCGCTATCAGGCCGAATCGACGCGGCCGCCCTTCCTAGTGAGCTCTATTCCCCAACTCGAAAGTGCCTATCAAGTTGAGGAAAAAGCTGCCAACGTCGTAAGACGTTGGCAAAATGTGTTTGCCTCATTGAGGCCTAGACTTTACGGGTTGACAACGCCACCGGCATTGACAGTGCCGGGGCCAGTACTGACACCGGTCGTGTTGACGTTGCCATTAGTGGCAGTTGCGCCAGAAGCGTTGTTAATATCGGTGGTATTGATATTGAACAGGTCGGCCGAAGAGCCGGAAAGTGCTCCCGAGATCGATTCAGATCCGGAAACAGTCCTGCCACCATTGGCGGTGACGAAGTTGTTAGTAGTAGCACCCTTGTTGCCATTGTCGTATGGCAGAAAGATGTTTGCATACACAGGCACTCGATTGATGAACGTTACCTGCGGTTGCGGCATCGGGGCCGTCGGATAAACCGTTGGCCCATAAACATAGACTACTTGTGGAGGCGCTTGAACCTGGACGATTCGTTCACGCTGCACAATTTTAACCCGCGTCTGAATTCGGATTCGTAAGGAAGTCGGATTACCACAATCCAACAACCTTACTCGCCCACCAGGCTCAACGGCTGCACGAGTTCCGACTGGTAACCAGCCGCTCACCCATTCGCCACTTGCACCCTGCATAGTTAGGTACTCATCTTGCTGGAACCGA
>JBBUCD010000017.1:0-10121 GCA_038057955.1 Patescibacteria group bacterium
GTGTACCCGTGGGTACTGCACTCAATCGTCTCGTCGTCCAATCGAAGCTTGTCCGAACCTACGCCGCAGAGGTAGTGGAAGGAACGGCAAGTACTCCCGCTCGGTGAGAAGTTCATTCGTCTTGATCGATAGCCTTTTTCAGTACGCTCTCATCAGCTGTCAGTGTGACTGTGCCACGAGTCAGCGAGATAGATCGGATGCCAAACTGTTCTCCAGATAGGTTGTCTGGCGGCAGTATGCCGGTGGCCATCCGAACAATGATCTTTGCGAGCTGGATAGGTACTCGTACGTACCCAAGCCGAATCTCTGACACTCAATAATTTGAGGCGAATGACTATCGGGCTCTAATCGGATCCGAAGCACGACACTCTTCTCACCATTTGGCATATTGATAAATCCGTACAACTCAACAAAGGTCGGCTCAATCGTTACCTGTGCCTGCTTCACTGGAACCTTGCCGTTTGCTCTTGGCTCTTGGGCAAGCTTTGTCAGCTCGGCCTCGGTAAGACTTAGCTGCACCTTCCCACCTGTTGCCGATTGCGCCATGTCTTTCAATTTCTCGACAAATAAGGACTCGATGGTACTTTGTCCCGCTGGCTCAACGGCTCGAAATGGCTTTGGTGGTTGTTGGTAGAGTGCACTCGAGAGCACTGGCACGACCACAAGACCCGTCTCAGCTATGATCCCAAACAACCCAAGCACGCCAAGTGCCACTGCCAGAATAAACACGCAGCCAAGATTTCGGCAACTCAATAAGCCCCGTCGCCGATGAGCGTGGTCGAGATCGGCAAAGAGGTGATCGTCTTTCTTGCCCTGATTCGCAGTGAGTGCTGAGGCCCGTCGAGTAACTGTCATCTTACCCCCGTCGTAGCCAAAGAAGCAGTGCGCTCCCAAGGAGTACTAGTGTACCGAACAGTAGCTGAAAACTCCACAGCGTACAGCAGGAGCCTCTCCCGAGCGATCGATGCTGGTCTAACTCCTCAAACAAAGACTCGTCCTCTTTTAGTGGAGCAACTGGTCTCACATCTTGCATGCTCGACCGAGTCTGCTTCATGTCGAAGCTCCATCGGTCGATGTGTCTTGCGCAGCACTGACTGCCGGTGGCAGCTTGGGTCGAAAACGAGCCAGTAGAATCCCGGACAACTCAGATAACTCAGGAACTCGCATTGTTCGCAGGGCTGTCCAGTAGGCAAGAGCGCCGCTCAAACAAGCAACGCTGGTCTGTGCCAGCACACCCCAAAAACGATTCATATCCACCACACCTGCAACGCCGGCCTTCGCCAGCTGGACTACGGCAATCAACGAGACCGTTGCAATGAGCACCTGAAACAAAAATTGAGAGAAACCCTGCTCTGCTCGTCGCAATTGCGGCAACCGAGTGCGCACTGTTGTGTACAGCAATATGGCATTAACCGTACTGCCAATCGAAAACGCGAGCGCCAAACCTGGAACGCCCATACCAAGTCCACTCATCGGAGCCAATGTATACGCAGCCAAAATGGCCACACTGTATCCAATCACGTTGTAGAGCGTTGGGGTACGGGTGTCATGCAAAGCGTAAAATGTACGCGACAGATGAACAACCAAGCTCTGAGCCAACAACGAACTTGCAAAGAAACCTAGTGTACTCGCTGTTGCCACGGTGGCTTCCCAGTCGAAATACCCGGTGCCGAGGATCAGCCGCACAACTTGGGCCCGAATCAAAAAGATACCGACACCAGACGGCACCATAATGACGATGAGATATCGAATCCCACGCCAAACGTGCGATGCAACTTCATCCAGCTTCCGTTTTGCCGCCGCTTCAGAAATCGTTGGGAACAGCGCAGTAATAAACGAGAGTGCAAAAACGGCGGTCGGCATAGTTTGAATATTGTCTGCCAAACTATACACAGCAACCGAACCAGCGCCCAACGAAGAGCCAATCGCCGTAAAAACAAGGAGCATGAGTTGCATTGCACCGAGCGCAATTGACCGTGGCCACATCATGCTAAAAATCTGCTTGAGCGATGGGTGTCGCAGCTGCAGGATCGGTGCAAGGCGGATATCTAAGCTCCGAATCGCTAAGAGCTGCGTAAACATATGAAGCACGGCGCCAATAACTACCCCCCAAACAACCGCCTTCACGCCATACTGATCAGCAAACCCAAGTGTCGCCACGATAATTGAGGCAGTGTAAATCAGCGGCGCAATGGCATAGACCGTAAACCGCTTCATCGCATTCAAAACACCCGAAAAGAGGTATGAGAGTCCGAAGAAAATCGGCTGGATCAACATGACCCGAGCGAGCTCGATTGTTAGCGCCTGCTTCTCAATCGAAAAGTCAGGAACGATAAACGGTATCAAGGCTGGCATGAAAATCGCAAGGAGCATGCTCAGTCCAACAAGGATCACAACAGCTAAGGTGATCATGACCGAGGCTACTTCCCAAGCGGCCTGTTCACTTTTTGCCCGGTACTGCACAAAGACTGGAATGAAGGCGGCACTGACGGTGCCAAGGATAAGAAAATTAAAGAGAAAATCTGGTACACGAAACGCGGCAAAATAGGTGTCGAGCGCGTCAGTGGTGATCTTTTGCGCCAAAAAGCGATCACGCAGCAAGCCCAGGACATTCGAAAGCAGGGTGGTGGTAACCAAGAGAGCGGTCGCTCCAACAAGCGAGTTCTGCTTCGACGCAAATTGCTTTAAGCGATGTATCATACGGCGAGGTGATTCGTAGCCAACGTAAGCCGACGCAAGCTCTCGACCTTTCCTAGCGCCCACAGGCATTCGGCTGGGGATGGGCTGCGCTCCTGACCAGTCAGCGCCATCCGAACTGGCCAAAACACATCTCCGTTCGACAGGCCTTGCTGCGCAACCACGCCATCCAGTAACTCGGCAAGCTGCTGTTCGTCTATCCAGACAGCTTCATCGGCAGCCTCCAAGGCCGTCGTCGCAGCCGACAAACCTTGCTTGGTCGCCTCGGGAGTCGATTTGCGAAAAACGAGCATGGCAGCATCATAGCTTGGCAAGGATAGTAGGTACGAAACCAGCTCGCCAAATTCGCTCAACTTGCCTAGTCGAGTCTGAGTAACGGTTACCAGTCGACGAAGCAGTTTGTCATCGATCGCTTGCGAACAAAACGGACGGACCGATTCGACCAAGTCATCAAGAGGCAGTTGAGCAACATAGTGGCGCTGGAAGGCATCGAGCTTTACTGGGTCAACGATGGCGCCAGCTTTATGGACTCGTTCGATGCTAAATTGCTCGATTAATTGATCAAGTGAAAAGAACTCATCGTTGCCTCCTGGATTCCAACCAAGGAGAGCAAGGTAGTTGATCAGCGCCTGTGGCAAGTACCCTTGGTCACGGTAGGTTCGCACCCAGACTGCCTCGCCATGAATCCGCTTGCTCAACTTCTTCCGATCTTCGGCGAGCAAGACGGGCAAGTGAGCAAATTCAGGTATTTGCCAATCCATGGCTGCGTAGATAAGCAGATGCTTTGGCGTACTTGGCAGCCACTCTTCGGATCGGAAGACATGTGAGATCTGCATGTCGTGGTCGTCAACCATTGCTGCTAGATGGTACGTGGCCATGCCATCAGATTTGAGCAGTACGGCATCGTCGACGGTTACAAAATCAAACTCGACCTCGCCACGCACCAAATCTTGCAGCTTCACAGAACCGGTGTCTGGCACCTTGAGTCGAACGACGCACCCTTCGCCGGCCGCAATCCGCTTCGCGGCATCGGCAGCAGCAATAGCACGATCTTTCCCCCGGTAAGCTGCCCGACCTGCCCGATACTCCTCGTCGGTCTTCGCACCACCAGCCGTATCACCACCAAACTCGTAGTAGGCCATGCCTCGGTAGACAAGCTCCTTGGCAACTTCGAGGTGGCGGGCCGATCGCTGCGATTGAATGTACGGCGCAAACGGTCCACCCTGTTCTGGCCCTTCATCAAGCTCGATACCGAGCCACCTGAGATCCTCAAAGAACCGCTCCATGCTGCCTTCGACAAAGCGCTTCTGGTCGGTATCCTCGACACGCAAAATCATCGTGCCACCCTGTTTTCGAGCAAACAGATAGTTGTAGAGCGCCGTCCGTGCACCACCAAGATGCAACTGTCCCGTAGGCGACGGCGCAAAACGGACCCGAACAGGTTCTGATGAAGTTTCCATGTCTGCATATGGTGGCATAGACGCAGAAAGAAGGGAAGGGACGCAAAAGGAGTCTCATGTTCTGAGACTCCTATGAGACCATATATTTAGGCTGCGAGAGTGAATTTAGCGCGAACAACCTGTTCGAATTGCTGCAGTGATTCTCTGCGAGACTTCGTACGGATGTCTGTCACTTTGTGCAAACCAAGTGGCAATCGAGACACATTCGCCATCCGAACAATAATGATCGGAATGCCGTATACCTCTGACCAGCCCATCTCGATACCAACGCCAGTAGCCGGCTCAAAGAGAACCGCTACCAGCACCTTCGTCCTCTCGTGAATCTGACCGCCTTCAAAGGCACGCACCTCCGGCGGCTGTGCCTCGGCGTTTTTTACAGGATCGTAGAACCGATGCGGCACAAAGGCCGGAATTCCGGTAATCCGTTCCCAAGCCGCCGCCAACTCCTCATAAAAATCTTTGAGGTTCTGCGTTTTCCGAGCCTGATGAAACGTCATAAATTCTCCCAGAGCGCTACTATTGAAAAGCAAAAAGCCTAGCAGCATCCCCATCCAACGGGCTACGCCGACTGAGCGGAATGCGATCAGCCATTCCTCAATCGTTAACCGGACATCGGTCAGTGCACCGCCAATATAGGCGGTTTTTTCTTTATCTCTATCCATTTGTAAATCACCCTCCTTGTACTCTACTTCTTGTGTATCAGACTAAACTGTCGTCCGCCACCACCTCGCTGCCAAGGCAGTGAGGCAAGGAGCGGATGATACCAATCTTCATCGGTTGCAATCTCGAACGATGAGTAGGGTCGGGTTGGCTTTGGCGGCTCCGAGATAAAACGGATTGGTGAAACGTTGCTAGCAACCGCCAGTGGCGTACACTCCGACCCCTCACCCATCAAGAGCACTGCGGCGGCGGCTAAGCTATCCGCCACATTTGTTTGCGTCGTCTTCAACACCCTACCAAAGAGATCTACTTCTCCTCGATAATCCTTAAGTGGTGCAAAGCCGTAGTGTGAGAGGGAGATGCCCATCACGCCACGTCGTAGCGATACGGAATGCGAATCGGTAATAAGTAGACCAAATTCTTTGACTTTGTAGTGAGCCCGAAACCACTGCCACAGCTCCTTCGTTGTGTGCCGGAGGTCCTTCGGCCACAGAATGTAGTAGCCGTCAGCGTTGCTTTCATCGATCCCCGCCGAAGGAACTAACAAATTATTCTTTAGCGTATGGAAGCAGGGCACACCCGGAACGCTCCTCCTAGGCAGATACCAATCGGCCTCCTGCTGAATGAGTTCGTCCTTACTTGCCACCTCGGTTTTCAGAAGACACCGTCCTTGCCAGATGCTGACAACTTTCGAGGCGAGAATAACAACGCTTCGCTCCTCAATAGCTGGCAACGCTTCCACGATTGCCGCCAGCAAATCGTCCTTTGGTGGCTGGAGTGGGCGCGTTTTGATCGCCTCAATGTTCATACGCCACCTTACGAGAAAGGAGCTCTCGGATTGGGGCAAAGGAAGTTCGATGGTGCGTAGACGGGCCGAATTGCCGAAGCTTCGATTGGTGAACAGGTGACGGGTACCCTTTATTGAGATCGAAGCGATAAACACGCATAGCAGATTCCGTACGATGGAGCGTCCGCATCATTCGATCACGCTCAACCTTAGCGATAACGCTGGCGGCTGCAATACAGCGAACAAAATTGTCACCTTTAATGATAGTTCTATGTTCCAAATCTAAACCTTTAAATTGGTGTTTACCATCGAGTAAGCCGATGGATGGTCGGGATGATAACCCGGCAATAGCTCGGTTCGCAGCAACAGAGAGGCTCTGCGATAACCCAATTTCATCCAACTCACGAACGTCAATGACACCAATTGCCCAACTCACAGCTATCCGCTTCAGTCGACGAGCAAGCACGTCACGTTCCTCACGGCTTAGTGCCTTCGAGTCCCGTAGTCCGAGCACTCTTCTCCCGATCGGGAGAATCACCGCGCCAACAACTAACGGTCCAGCCCAAGCACCTCTACCGACCTCATCAATACCTACCACACGTTCGTAGCCTTCGTCACGCAGCGAGATCTCAAAAGCCTCACTCGGAATTATTGACGATCGACTCACCATGCCTCCACCGCGTTCAGAATGTGGATCACCTCACCCTGACTGTTCACATTAACCAGATCAATGCGCAGTTGCTGTCGTGGATAATCCTGCGAAAAGCGGGCTGCCAGCTGCCGTAATTTCCGACGCTTCTGGGTGCCAACTCGCTCGATAGCGTAGCCGTAGATGCCCGTCTTACCAGCCTTTACCTCGACAAGCACCAACACGTCGCCATCTTTGGCGACGATGTCGATCTCACCGAGCTTGTAGCGCTTATTCCGTTCGAGTATCCGGTAGCCGATTGATTGCAAGTACTGTGCTGCCCGATCTTCACCTTGGCTGCCAATCGTTTGGCGTGTCACAGATTAGTTGGGAAAGGTAAAGTTGAACTTGACGTCGCCTGGATGAATACGGCCAGTGTTCTCGTTCCCAGAAATATCGTTATCGCCAATGTTGGCATCGGCATCCAAATCGTTATCGACATCGTGGTTGTTTCGTGTCCGTTGGCGAGTGGAACGGTCAACCTCAACGCTAGTATCGTTGTCCGAATCTTCCAGCGTATCCTTGTTCTCTACGTCAACCGAGACATCATTGGTATCAAAATCTGCAGGATCAATTTCTTCACCGTCAATTGTGACCGAAATTTCTTCTTCGATGTCGCCTTCCCCGTCGTTGCTATCATTATGATCAGCGGTAGAACTGGATTGATCGGTGTCGGCAACAGTAAGATCACCCTGTGCGGACTGGTCGGACTCAGTAACCTGCAATGAATCCTCAAACAATGTTGTCGTTGGAAAATCGCTCCCAGTGTCCGAGATATCGACGCTAATGGTTGACCCTGCACCAAGGTCGCTGTCAACACTACTTTCAATAGCGAATGCCCGACCAGATGGCTGCGAATCAACCACAACCATGCCGGCACCAAGCGCCACAATAGAGAACGCCCCAACCAAGACTTTTTCTGTTTGTGAGAACTTCAACGAACGGATCATAGTTGTCTCCTTCGTTTGTTTAGCTTTTTGACTGTACACGCTCGCAGAAATAATGCAAGGGTCTCACCTACCCACAAAAAAGAGCCCTGTTGCTGGGCTCTTTTTTATTTCATGTAGCAGAGAATCTTACTTATCGCCTGACTTCTCGTTGGATGTATCAGCTGGCTTGTCTTCGGTAGTTTCAGCCTCTTCGTGCTTGGCTTTGGCAGCCTCGACTTTCTCTTCGGCGGCCGCCTCTTCCTTGCCCTCAGCCTCTTCACGGGCCTTGGCTTCAGCTTCTTGCGCTGCCTTAATCGCTGCTTCCTCCGCTTCGGCATCGGCTTCTTCCCAAACAACAAAGTCCTTCAGCTCACCCTTTGATTTGCGAGCAATTTGACGAGGGGTCAGATCACGCAGGTAGTACGGTCGGGCTTGGCGGATTTCTAAGTGACGAATCTTCTCAATCTTGGTAATTGATGGCAGGTGAAGTGGAAAAACGCGCTCAATCCCAATACCGCCGCTGACACGACGAACTGTGAATGAACCATTCGTGCCCTTGCCACCACGAACTTTCAAGACAATGCCCTCAAAGATCTGGATACGTTCTTTGTTGCCTTCGCGAACCTTCTGATGAACGCGAACCACGTCACCGGAACGAAGCGCTGGAACGTTTTTCTTGAGTGATGAAGCCGAAGCAGCGTCTAAATAGGCAGTGTTCATACGGTGGCCTTTGGTTTCTTCGCTACTTTGGCTGACTCGGTCACGGGCACAACGCTGACAAATTGGACTGCCCGCAAGGTATTGGTAAAGCGACGGTGTTTCTTCTTTAAGAACTGTACGACACCTGGAATCATGGCAAACAAGGTGTCATCAGCACCACGGCCAACATTGTCGCCAGCATGAAACTTGGTACCGCGCTGACGAACAATCACCTCGCCCTGCGCAACCACTGTGCCGCCGTAGCGTTTCACACCTAACCGTTTTGACTGGGAATCTCGACCGAGTCGTGTAGACCCCGCAGCTTTCTTATGTGCCATAGAACCTCTGTGCGCTTACTGCTTCTTGAGCAAGACAATATCTCGCGCGATCAACTGATCGGGCCGAGTAACTGGTATTGAATCGAGAAGATGGTAGCCGAACGCAGGCAACCTGTCAACGAATTGGCCAAACAATGATTGCTCCTGAAGTTGCGGAAAGACAGCGACCAATCTGCCACCGGGTTTGAGCAAAAGCTGGCCAGCCCTCAACAAGGCCTCGTAGCTCGGTCGCAACTCATCGAATAGCTGTTCACGTTCGGACGATGATGGCATTCGATGCAGTGGCGGCCCAAGAAACGGCTCTGTCGCAATCGCGTCAATCGAATTGGGAGAAAACAGCCTGCCTAGTTTATCGATTGGCACCGTTTGCAACTGCTCTGGATCATACGTATCCAAGTGGTACGTTTGCGCCGTCCAAGCAAGATTTTTCCTTGAAGCATCGATCGCCGTCGCATCAATATCTGAACCAAGAATGTCAGCCCCGACTAACATCGCCTCAATGAGCGTTCGCCCCGTTCCGCAGAACGGATCGAGGACGATTGCTGGCTCATCCCCTGGCACACGATCGCCGAGTGCGATATTTACCATCATTCGTGCCAGCTTGGTAGGCAACATGCCTCGCTTGGCATCGGCAACTGGCAAACCACGATCACGCCGCGTCAGATCGTCAATATCCTGGACGGCCTGGATCCTCACTAACCGGTAACTACCTTTTGAGACCAGGATCAACCACTCCGTACCTTTGTCAGCCGTAATTCCCTTTGATTGCGCCGCCGACAAGAGCGATCCGTCACTTGAAACGGTAAACCGACGAAGCGTTGGAATATCCTTCTTGAGCCCACTCGCAATCACGCCTGCACTCAACGTACCACCGACAACCGATAACCCAATCACTGGTGAGCTACCGATCGAATCCTTTAGGAGTTCCAGTACGACTGACTCACTGATTGTCGGCTGACCAATCACCTGGCCAAACTTGAGCGATCCGCCAAGCCCAGAAAACCACGTCTTATCAGGCAGTGGCGTCGCTTTGACGAGGACCACGCCACTTGTTACGGTAAGGTTGTCGATTCGTCGTCCAGATCGCAGCAATGTCGCCTCAATTTCTTGCACCGACAAGCGCTCCGATCGCCCAAGGACGACAGCAACTTCAGGAAGGGATTCATGAGTTTCGTTCATTTGCATACGCATAGCCACTACTCGCTGTTAGACGGCCTCTCAAAAATTGATGGCCTGGTTGCTCGCGCGAAGGAATTTGGGATGCCAGCAATGGCACTCACCGACCATGGCGTTATGTATGGAGCGATCGAATTCTACCAGAAGGCGACCGCGGCTGGTATCAAACCGATCATTGGTGTTGAGGGCTACGTTGCCCGCCGGACTATTCACGACCGCGAAGCTCGCTTCGACGCCAAGCCGTACCACCTCACCATGCTCGCTCGTAACATGGCCGGCTATCAGAACCTGATCAAACTCAACTCGATTGCCCACATGGATGGCTTCTACTACAAACCCCGGATCGACAAAGACCTAATGAAGCAGTACGCCGAAGGCATCACGATCCTGACTGGCTGCCTGGGCAGCGAGCTGTCGCGCACGATCCTCGACAACCGCATGGAAGACGCCAAGGAGCTAGTCCGCTTCTACCTTGATCACTTTGACCGAGGCCAAGTTTACCTTGAAGTCCAAAGTCACCCCGCCCTGCAGGACCAAGTCACCGTCAACCAGGCACTCGACAAGCTGAGTCGTGAATTCAAGGTGCCACTGATTGCCACTGGCGACAGCCACTACCTAAGCCACGACGACCAAGCAGCCCACGAAGTACTCCTTGCCGTCGCTACGGGCAAAGATGTCGATGATGCC
>JBBUCD010000018.1:0-9822 GCA_038057955.1 Patescibacteria group bacterium
TGCTGTTCAGACAAGCCACCACGGATACAGGGGTTTCTGCCAAGCGTCATGTAGTGATGACCCTGTGCCTCTGCCGAGGCAGCGGACAAGGCCACAAAAACAATTCCCCATCCTAGTTTTTTCATCTTCTTCCATCCTCCTTTTTTACCGTAATTTTGATATCAAGCTTTTCACCGAAGGAGTTATCAGCTCCCTTAGCGGCAACTTGAAGATGGTAGTTTCCGGGCTGAACGTCGGTGCCAAGGTAGAACGTCCGCGTTCTACCCGACATGTGTTTACCTGGAAACAACAACTTGCCACTCTCATCAAAAAGTGCAAGGGTAGTTTGTGCCCCAAGCTCACCAGCCTGAAAGCAAAATGCCGTCTTCTCCGCCTCAGCGATGGTCAGTGAGATACTCTGACCGACCGGTTGATTACGGACAAATGCCCGCATCCGCAGGCCCTCGTTTTTCTGAGAAGCAACCACGGGTTGGTTGGGCTGTACAATGCCAGGAGCCGGATCAACGATAAGCGTTTTTGCGCTCTCGTTTTCCATAACTGGCATCGGCTGATTCTGCATCAGCTTAATGTCTTGCTCAGGCGATATACTCACCCGAACTTCTCCATCTGGCGTCACCATCCTTGAGACAGGGATCGCTGGTAGGCCACCCATCTGCTCGGTCAAGAACTGACGGTAGGTAGGATCTGTGGCAGCCAGCATAAACGGCTGGTCATCAAGGATCATCACCGGAATGGTGTTGAAACCTGGATGCCGACCGTCGACATCCTCATCGCGCTCACCCAGAGCGCGAAATCCGATGTAATATACTTCGCCAGGCGTCCAGAAATCGTTGGCCGTGTCGAAGATCTTGTTCCGAGCGTCGGAACCGATGAAATCGGTCCCAACCTGGAACGGCTCCGACTCTAGATTAAACATCGTACTCAACCGACCATCAAGGAAAAATCTAACCTTCTCAAGGCAGTTCCCATTGGAACCCACCTTGATCTTAGAGATCTTCACTCGCTTTCTCAGGATCACGGCCTGTTGCCGTAAGCTGACGATGGCGGGCAAATACTGATCGGCTGGCGTTTTGAGCATGATCGATGGCGCCGTCGCCATGTGCACATGCTCTTCTTTTGGGTTCATGGCCTGGGTCAAAAATGCCCCAGCCAATGGCGCCAAAATGTGCCAAATCGAGAAGGCCCGCGCCTCTTGAGTCGTTTGAATAGTGTGTCCCGACGCATAGTCGAGAATTACTGGACCGCCAATGCAGCACCCTAGGATGCTGACACTGGCAACTAGTTTTCTAGCGTTCACGTTCTTCTTCCCTCCTAGTTTAACTTTTCGAAACATCAAAAACACGCTTTCGCGTGTTCATTTTTCGGTTTAGAAAAGAGCTCGCCTTACAGCTTCAAGCTCTTTTCCGCCCCTCACTAATTTCGGACAGCAGCTGAAGAAGTAACCCCACTCCTCCACTCTGTTCTGACCAGGCCGATGCAAGCAAGCTCGCACCGTATCCAGGGGATAACTGGGAAGGAGGGGCATCTGCCTTCGAGCAAAGCTCTAGGGCAACTCTCCGCAGTTCCTAGTCAGAACAGAATGAATGAGTTGTTGTCCGTACGTGAATAGTCTATCGCGTTCGAACTGGAAAGTCTAGCCTATCCAGGTTCAAAAGTCAATATTTAAAGTGGCATTGAGCCGGTTTTTGGCACCACTGTAGCCCCATCCTGTCCGTCTTGAATTTCGTAGCCTTTTGCCAGCAACTCGTCTCGAATAGAATCAGCACGGTCGTACTGCCCTTTTGCCCTATACATTTCTCGTTCGTTCAATAATTCTTGGATGTCCTGAGAAATTTCAGACTTTTCTCCGAGAAAATCAGCCAGACCTAATCCGAATACCTGATCCCAACGAACAACCGCTGCTGCCTTTTCTGAGGCTGGTCGGCTGGATTTGAGTGTTTCCCATAACAGAGCTAACGCTTGCGGCATATTCAAATCATCCTCAACGCAAGCACGAAATTGCTCTTCGAGCGATTCTTCGAGCTCACCTGCGCCCTCAATCTTTGGCAGTTGACGCACAAGCAAAGTCAGTTTCTGCAAAGCCTGCTCAGCCGACGCCAGACTCTCCCAACTAAAGTTGAGCGTCTTACGGTAATGGGTCATGAGTGTCAGTAAGCGAAACGAGAGCGGGTTCTGGCCACGATCAATAAGATCTTGCACGGTGTAGACGTTTCCGAGCGACTTACTCATCTTCTCACCATCAATCAACATAAAAGCACCATGTAACCAGTAGTTAGCTAGTGGCGTATCGAAGGCCGCCTCGCTCTGAGCGATCTCGTTCGTATGGTGCGGGGCAATCAAATCCTCGCCGCCGGTGTGGATGTCAAATGGCTGGCCGAGGTACTTCGTACTCATGGCACTGCACTCAATATGCCAACCAGGAAAACCAATACCCCACGGACTAAGCCATTCCATCTGACGTCGAGAATCGACGTCATCCTGAGCAGAGTCGAAGGATCTTCCATTTGGATACGAAAACTTCCAGAGCGCAAAGTCAGCTGGGTGATGCTTCTCGGCGTTGACCTCTACGCGGGCGCCAGCCTCTTTGTCAGCCAAGTTCTGACCAGTCAACACGCCGTAGGCCGGAAACCGCTCAACGGAAAAATAGATCCCGTCACTCGTCTTGTAGGTAAAACCTTTTTCTTCGAGTCGCTGGATCAAGCGTATCTGCTCTGCTATGTGTTCGGTTGCTTTGCAGACAATCGTCGGGCGCAGGATATGCAACCGATCAGCATCTTCCCAAACCTTATCGGTATAAAACGAGGCTACTTCCCAGGCGGTCTTCTGCTCTAACCGGGAACTGGCCTCGAACTTGTCGTCACCCTCGTCGTTATCACCTGTCAGGTGGCCGACATCTGTGATATTCATGACATGCTTCACCGCAAAGCCAGCGTACTCGAGGACTCGTCGCAGCATATCGCCTAAGATGTAGGTTCGAAAATTGCCAATATGGGCCCGCTGATAAACAGTCGGCCCACAGGTATAAATACCTACCTCATTTGGCTTGATTGGTTCAAACCGTACTACTTTGCGAGCCAAGGTATTGTAGAGTTGCATGTCTTAGAGTTCTTCCTCTCCCCCATCCATCTGATATGCAAACTGCCCCGATCGTTGCCCATAGAGCGGATCGTCCCGCACCTCTAGCGGCTCAGTGGTGTCTCCACACATATCACAGCGCTTTTCTTCGCCTTCGTGGTTGCACTCCACGCAGTAAAACGTTGCCATACCCCTCCTTTTTGTCCTAATAACAATTAATGCACGTAGGCTCGTCTGCCTTCAAGCGCCCGCGATAACGTAACGGCGTCAGCGTACTCTAGATCGCCACCAACTGGCAAGCCGCGGGCGATGCGACTCACCGTTAACTTACGGCCGCCCAACTGTTCGCCCAGCATTTTCTGAATGTAGAGCGCTGTTGCCTCGCCCTAGAGTGATGGATTGGTAGCTAAAATGAGTTCCTCAATTTCATCTCGATTCCTCACGCGGTCGATCAACGCCTGGATACGCAGCTCGTTTGGACCAATACCATCAATTGGTGAAATTGCTCCGCCAAGAACATGGTACTTTCCCCGAAACTCCGTTTTCTCGAGCGCCACCGTGTCGAGTGGCTCCTCAACAACACACAACACCGAACCGTCCCGATGAACATCACTGCAAACCATACACGGCGTCTGATCGGCAATATTGAAGCACTCCTCACAAAAAACTAGATTACCCCGAAGCTCAACCAGCGCCTGCCCCAATGTTTCGCTCAATGTAGAAGACTGACGGATAAGGTGGAACACTAGTCGGCCAGCAGTCTTTGAGCCAACGCCTGGGAGCTTGGAAAACTCATCGATTGCCCGCTGGATTGACTTAGGCAGATGCTTCATCGTCTTTCTTTGGCTTCAATGGATCTTCCCAGGTCGCGTACTTGCACGCTGGATACCGGCTACAGCCCCAGAAGGTCTTGCCCCGCCGAGTCTTGCGCGCAATCACATCGCCCTCGCCACAATCCGGACACTTCACACCCGTCGGGACAATCAACGGCTCGGTGTGTTTGCAGTCCGGAAAGCCACTACAGGCGATGAACTTCCCAAAGCGGCCGTGTCGAATAATCATCGGCTTACCACACTTTGGACACGGCTTGTTGGCATCCTCTGTCATGTCGAGCTTGACGACCTCTTCCGTCTTTTCTTTGATGAGTTTTTCGAATGGGACGAAGAACTCTTTCAGCTCCTTCGTCCAATCCTTCTTACCCTCGGCAACCTCATCTAACTGCTCCTCCATCTGCGCCGTGAAACCTAAATCAACAATATTCGGAAAGTGCTTGATCAACATATCCACAACGGTCGTACCGACCTCGGTTGGATGAAACCGTCGCTCAAGTAATTGCACGTAGTTGCGGTCCTGGATCGTACTCAGCGTTGGGGCGTAGGTACTTGGTCGGCCAATACCATTCTCTTCGAGCTCCTTCACGAGTGTTGCCTCGGAATAACGGGCTGGCGGCTCAGTGAAATGCTGCCCTACCTCAAGATCAGCCAATGCTACTTTGTCGTCTTGCTTGAGTGATGGCAACAACACATCCTCACGAGCAGTTGGCCAAACCTTTAGGTAACCATCGAAGACGATAGTGTTGCCATTCGCCTTTAGTTGCCCTTGTTCTTTGCCTGCGACCGCATCGATCAAGATGGTCTCGGCTCGTAATTTGGCTGGTGCCATCTGACACGAAACCATCCGCTGCCAAATGAGCTCATAAAGCTTTGCATGACGTTCCGATGGTAAATCAAGTGATCCGGGCTGGTCGGTGGCGTGCGTTGGCCGTATCGCCTCGTGAGCCTCTTGAGCGCCCTTTGATTTCGTCTTATAGACCACTGGTGCTGTCGGCAGATAGTCCGCGCCAAACGACTGGATGACTGACCGTGCTTCCTCAATTGCCTCATTGGCCAGGTTGGTCGAATCGGTTCGCATGTAGGTAATGTGCCCGGCTTCATACAAGTCTTGTGCCAACTTCATGGTCTGTTTGGCTGAAAAGTACAAACGGTGGGCTGCCTGCTGCTGGAGGGTCGAGGTAGTGAATGGCGCCGATGGCCGTTTCTGGGTTTCTTTCGACTCGACCGAGGCAATCGAGTAAGCTGCCGCTTTCAATGATGCTGCCAGCGCATCGGCCCGATCCTTCGTTTGCACTGTCAGCTTTTCGATCTTCTCGCCCTCCCAAGAAACCAAGCTTGCCTTAAACTGTTCTTTCTTGGCAGTATCGAGCAAAGCATCAATAGACCAGTACTCAACCGGCTTGAAGGCGGTGATTTCGCGCTCCCGATCAACAATCAACCGCACCGCCACCGACTGTACCCGACCAGCGGATAAGCCTTTCATGACTTTCTTCCAGAGGAATGGACTAAGTGTGTAGCCGACGAGTCGATCCAGCACTCGGCGTGCCTGCTGGGCATTCACGAGATCAATGTCGAGTTCTCGAGGCTGCTTCACCGCTGCCTCAATCGCTGACTTGGTAATTTCATGGAAGGTTATCCGATAAATCGGCAGCTTACTCCCCTTTTCTAGGCCAAGTGCCTGAATAATGTGCCAGGCAATCGCCTCCCCTTCGCGATCATAGTCTGTGGCGAGGTAGACATCATCTGCCTGTGCAACAGCCTTCTTGAGTGCTGCCACTGCCTTTTTCGCCTTGGTCGGTATTACATAGCTCGGCTCAAAACCATGTTCGACATCCACGCCCAACTTACCCTTAGGCAAATCACGAACGTGACCGTACGACGCCAAGACCTTATACCCCTTACCCAGGTACTTCTCGATCGTCTTACCCTTTGCAGGAGACTCAACAATAACTAAGTGGTGTTTGGTAGCCATAAAGATTTTCAGAGTGTAACTAGGACACGAGCTCACGTCTACCCATCATCGTCGGACGAAGCAATTATTGCCTAGGTGGCGGATGCGGCCTTTCATTTCCATAAGTGTCACTGTGCTCATCACCATCGAGGCATCGAGTTCGGTCGCAATTGCAAGGTCATCAATCGTGATCGGTTCGGCGCCGAGTTGCTCTAAAATCAAGGCCTCTTCTTTGGAATCTGGGACGATGTTCCTGGTTTGCTGTTCGGTCTTGGCGTTGACTAGGTGGAGTTCTTGCAAAATATCATCGGCTGACTGGACGAGCTTGGCTCCCATTTGAATCAGCATGTGTGGCCCCTTTGAGCCTGGCGCGTAGACGGATCCTGGTATCGCAAAGACATCACGGTTTGCCTCGAGTGCTGAGCGGGCGGTGATGAGTGAGCCAGACTGTTCGGCGGCCTCAATGACGAGTGTAGCGCGAGACAAGCCAGCAATGATTCGATTCCGAATCGGAAAGTGATGTTTTAAGGCACCAGTGCCGAGCGGAAACTCGCTGATCAGCGCCCCACCAGTCTCCAAAATATCGCGGGCTAACTGCCGATGGGTTGCCGGGTAGGGCTGGGCGACACCCGAGGCTAGGACTGCCCAGGTCTTTCCCCTGCTCTCGAGCGCGGCACGGTGAGCGGCACCATCGATACCTAGCGCCAAGCCGGACACGATCACCAATCCTTGCCTAGACAACTCACCAACCACATCAGCCACCACTCGCTTGCCATATGGCGTCATCATTCGGGTGCCAACTACGGCTACGGTGGGCATATCTGGCAATGTACCTTTGACGAACAAAACGGCCGGCGGCACCGCGATTTCTTTGAGCAAAGCGGGATAGGCTTGATCTTCAATCGTGAGCAGCTCAACTCCACCACTCTGGAGTCGTTCATCTAACACTTCAAGATTTGAGGCTTTGCGAATCTCACCGATCCGCGCTACTAATTCGTTCGGAATACCGGCCTGTTGCCAATCTTGCTCCGATTGATCCCAGAGCGCTTGCATATTGGGCATACGTGATCGAACAGTCATAAAACTCTTTGGACCGAATCGCAGATCACTAGCAAGTGCCGCCCAAATCAAACGCTCGCGCCTGGTGAGCACGAGCGTTTCCCCCTCCGCAACAGTCATTTCCCTAACCTTCGATCTGAATTCCCATACTTCGGGCAGTACCCTCAAGACTCTTCATAGCTGCTTCGACATCGTTGGCATTCATATCAGGCATCTTCTGCTCGGCTAATTCTCGAAGCTTTGCCCGAGTAATCTTGCCAACAGTCTCTTTGCCAACAATGCTGGCACCCTTCGCGGCGTTCGCGGCCTTGCGAAGCAAAATCGCGGCTGGCGGCTGCTTAGTAATAAAATCAAAACTACGATCTTCGTAGAGCGTTAGCTCAACTGGAATAATCGTATCGCCCAATGTGCGCGTCTGTTCATTGAACTTATTACAGAAATCCATGATATTGACGCCATGGGGCCCAAGCGCGGTACCGACTGGTGGTGCCGGATTTGCCTTGCCTGCGGCAATTTGAAGTTTGATGATAGCTTTGACTGCTTTTGCCATAGTGTTCCTTATACCTTCTTTACTTGGAGAAAATCAAGGGTCGCCGGTGTTTCCCGGCCAAACATGTTGACTAATACCTTGACCTTGCCGCGTTCTTCATCCAGTTCACTCACCGTTGCTTGGAAGCCCTTGAGCGGGCCATCGCTAATTGACACTAGGTCATTCACTCCAAAATCAATGTGGTAGCGCGGCTCATCCATTCCCATTCGCTTCTTGATTCGCTCAACCTCATCTTGAGGAATTGGCGTCGGACGAACGCCAAGACCAATAAAGCCAGTGACATTTGGCGTATTCCGAACAACATACCAAGAATCATCTGTGACGATCATTTCAACCAGTACATACCCCGGAAAAATCTTTCGCTCAACCGTTTTGCGTCGACCATTCTTGATCTCAATCTGCTTCTCGGTTGGCACAATGACAGTGAACACCTTGTCGACAAGTCCTAATGACTCAATTCGTTGGCGCAACGTTTCTGCCACCTGATCCTCGAACCCAGTATAGGTATGAATCACGTACCAACCACGCTCTCCCGCTTGCTTCTGGCCTAGCAATGAGCGAGTCAGTCGCGGCGCTTGCTCACCATCATCAGCAACTGGCACAACTTCTTGATTACCCAAGAGCTTTTTATCGCCATCGCTCGCCTCAGGCAATTCCTGTAACTCGTTCATATCGTCATTAGTCATAACGTCCTCATCCTTTGATAAAGAGCTGCGTAAACAGCTTAGACAATCCAAAATCAACTAGTCCAAAAACTATCGTAGCAACTGTTACTGAAACAATCACGATCGTTGAGTATTGCACGGTAATAGCGCGGGTTGGCCACTTTACCTTACGCAACTCGTCACGACTCTCCTTCAGATAGTTGAGGAATGCCTTCATGCAATTGTTGCGATCTTGAGCTCAGTCAAATGTTGCTTGTGACCGTGTGGATAGCGACGAGCACGCGTTTTGTTTCTAAAGATTCGGCCACTCACCTTTTCGGCCCGAGTATGCCGGACCACCGTTGCCGTCACAGAATCTGTACTGGTCAGCAAGTTGCGAAGGGTGATAGTAGCTGCTGGTTCGACGACAAGTTTTTCGACACGAATAATGTCGCCGGACTTCACCAGATACTGCTTTCCACCTGTTTCGATCACTGCATGTTGTGCTGTATCCATAAAAAAGCCTCCGCTTTCGCGTTTGAAAAAGACTATATCATCAGAAGTAGATGACGTCAATTCCCCGCAACCCTAATGGAGCCGTTGATGGTTTCGAATGGCAATACTTTGCAATAAGCCAAGGGCGGCACAGTTCACAACTAAGGCAGTCCCCCCATGGGAAACAAACGGCAAGGGAATACCTGTCACCGGCACAAGGCCAATATTCATAGCAATATTTACCGAAAACTGGATCAACCACAGCGCCGCAATGCCAACCGCAAAGTAAAAACCGAACGAATCCCTCACTCGATGTGCGATGAACAAGGCCCGGACACAGAGCATCGCCAACAAGAGAACTACGATCGAAGAGCCAAAAAATCCAGTTGCTTCAGCAATGCCCGCAAAGATGAAGTCTGTGTGAGCAATTGGCAAAAACTCAAGCTGACTCTGCGTACCTTGCCCTATCCCCTGTCCCCACATACCGCCGTTGCCAACTGCAATAATTGACTGCAAGACATTGTAGCCTGTGCCATATGGATCTTTTGTCGGCTGTAAAAACGTCTGAATTCGAGCTCGCTGGTAATCCTGCAAATTAGCCACAACCAGCGGCCCTGTTACCGCTACTACTACCAATAAAACTGCCCAATACCGCCGTGGCAACTTCGCTGCAAGCAGCAATATGAAGGTTGTCATTGCCAGCACGGCGGCAGTTCCCAAATCAGGCTGAAACAAGACGATGCCAACAGGAACAGCAATAAGGCAAAGAATGCCTACAATTGAGCGAATTTTGTACTCTTGCAACTGTGCAAGTTGACGCGCCAACAAACCCACTAGCAATAGCTTCATCAGCTCCGATGGCTGCAGCTGCAAGGGACCAAACGAAATCCAGCGTTTTGCACCCAATACGGTATCACCAAAAAAGAGCACTGCGATGAGCAGTCCAATACCTACGCAGTAAAACACCGGCATAAGCGATTCAGCACGACGATAGTCATAAGCTGCAACGACTGCCGCTACGCAACAACCAATAATCGCTGCGATTATTTGACTCGTGATTAGTCCCGGAGCGTCTCGAACCACTGACAAACTGTAAATGACACTCATTCCGATCGAGAATAAGATGACGACACAACCCACTAAGTACCAGTCGAGACCCCGTGGCGGTGCCAACCTCATAGTGCGCGAAGATGTATCGTCAAATCTTCAACGGAC
>JBBUCD010000019.1:0-5171 GCA_038057955.1 Patescibacteria group bacterium
CAATTGAACTGCACCTGGCACCTGACCACTTAGCGCATCCAGCAAGCTGACCCACGGTGTATCAGAGCCACTCTGTCCAACGACCGCCAGCTGCAAAGCGGTGGTCTTGATCCGCGTCAGATTTTCACCAGTTGTGCCAGTTGTCAGTTGTGCCACTAGCGTTGCGTGCTTCTGATCTTCGGCCAGTAATTTTGTCTGCTGCTGCGTCACGAGGTAACTAGCGACCAAGCCAGCCGCCCCGGCAATCGCAACTGAGGCAATCGCCACAACGAAGATGATGGGGTCTCGCTTTGTGTCACCTACATGAGCAATACCCTTGCCAGTTGGTGCTTTTGCTCCACTTTCAAGAATTGGTGAAGAACGGCGCGCTGGGGCCTCAAAGGAGACATTCGTTGATCCCACAGCAGGCACACCAGTTGGTACTGGCGTCTGCGGTTCAGACGGTGAATTCGTGCCCCTCAAATCTAACACGCCCCTCCTTTACGGTATGGATGCAGCATAGCAAAGATGCACGCAACACAACCAGTGGATAGCCCCACTTACGGAGCAAGTTCTCCAAGGGTTGGTAGCACTGACTGCCGAAACCCAGGTGGTGGCGTGGTCGTAATTCTGCCGTCATATTGAATACTTAATCCAATCAAGGCTGGATTAATTTCCATATCTTTCGCCACGAAGAGTCCGCGAGCAGTGCCCAAGCCTGAGTCAAACCGGATCTTTCCCCTAGGAGCAAAGTAGGCGCCGACGACGTCGTTCACACCACTCGCCTCGAATTGGATCGTTGGATCAGCAGTCGAACGACTAATAATGCCAAGAAAATCCGGACTCCCACTGAATAGCGACGAGTTGTATAGCATCGAGCCATTGCCACGCACTTTTACTGTTCCGTCAACAATAATTGTGCCGATACCGTCGAAGCTGATCGGGGTCTCAATCACGAGATTACCTGGTACATACCAAACACTACCTTCTGGCTTTGCACTGCCAGCTGGATTGAGATTAAATGTCCCGCCCCGCAAGGTCGCATCTGTTGCTGCAGGATTTAAGCGCTTTGACTGTTCAATTCGTAGACGCTCAATTTGGTCATCGATAAACTTGGCGCGTTCCTGATCCAAGCGCAGCTGTTGCGACCGCACATACTGCCCAAGATTCCTATTAACTCCTCGGTCCAATTGACCAGGCAACGTTTGGCCCGAACGATTTGGCAAATTAATGAGACCGCCTGAAGAAACAACTGCCCGCTCATCAACATTCAACCCCGCAACGCCAGCCTCCCCAAAAATGTCACCGATAGTCGAAGAACCACAAGGATCATTCAGCGTTACATCTCTGGATTGTGGCGTACCGCGACCGCCAGGATCTGTGACGACAACCGTAATCCTATTCGTAGGATTGTCGGCTGCTACTACGCAGTCAGCGACAGTATCAAAGCCAAACTGATCAGTAGTCGAGGAAGGCACATTCGAAGAGATTAATTGATTCAGACTGATTGGGACCAAGGCCCACTGGTAGCTATAATTCGCACTGGGCAAGATCTGTCCAGCCTGGTCTGTCACAATTGCGACATAGTCATAGCGTTGCCCTTGCTGGAGTGCGCTATCTGACCCAGGCGTCACCCGACGTATCTCTACATTGATATTCACTGGCGGCGGCGGCTGACAACTTTCCGTACTGAAAGTAACGGGCTGAACGACATCACGCGCACCGACAGCATTGAATGCCCGGACACTGTATTGGTAGGTCGTAGACACTATAACAAGTGTGTCATCATAAGTAGTTGTCGGCGCATTCAAACTTACGAGCGGAACCCCATCTCGTTGCACCTCGTAGCGTGAGGCATTACTTGCATCAGTCCAAACAAGACGATTAATCGACGCCGTACCAAAACATTCTGGCGAAACAGTAAGTGAAAACGAACCGGGTGCTTGCGGGCAGGTTGCCGTAGCACCGCTACTTTGGGTGACACTCGTCGTTGCGCCAGACCGAACAGCGTACGAGTATGTGGTGCCCGAGACTGCCGTTGCATCGGTGTAGCTGGTACCCGCTACAGAACCAATCGGTATACCATCCCGTACGATAGAAAAATTACCCAACGTCCCACCCGCACCATCATCCGAGCTCCAATTTAGGACATTAACCGGACTCCCGGCCGAGCAGGTGACGGTCACTGCCGAGAGAGTGATAGTTGGCTGGGGACTGCAGTTTGGCAACGGGGGCTCACTCGCAACTGCCGGAGGAATAGTTGCCACCGAGACACCGCCGGCATTGCGGGCCTCCACGAAGAATCGTAGGCCGCTCATACTGGGATCAATCGGCTGAAGTGGACTCATCACAAATGAACGCGCCGTTGCGGGCAAGGATGCTACTTGCGGAACATTCAGTGTCGGGTTGATGACATAGTAAACCGTATATGAATCTGCGCCACTTGCTCCTGTCCAGTTCAGCCTGGCAATCGGCGTTGAGCCGTTACAATCGGTAGCAATAGTGCCGGAAAAAGCGCCAGGCTTTGGCGGAGCACAGCCTGGAATCTGCACACCAAAACTATCCGGCCCCTGCGCAACAACACCACTCCCCATTGTTGGACGGATATACGGTCCAGATGATTGTCCTGCAAGTAGATAGTGGCCTGGCCAAACGCCTCCATTCGGCGCGAAACCTGACGAGAGCGTGTAAACGTATGTTCGAGGACCCGCGGGACCAAAATTTGCACCTGCTCTATTTGCAAGCAATTCGTAGCCAACTGCATTAGCCGACTGCGTCCAGTCCAGCCGAACCTCGATGGTTGCTGGAGAGAGACATCTTGACTGGGCACTAACAACAAATGGTCCGGGTGAAGACGGTGGAGGCGGGGGAGGAGCAGCCGCACAATTTTGAGCCGGCAATGCGTTCATAGTAACGGTGTTGCTTGTGCCAACCACGCCACCGTACTTATACTGACGGACAAACCAGCTATAGGGACCCGAACCAGGAGTGGCCGCACCTGTTATCACCGATCTTGGATTCACAACATTATTTATTTCACTGCCATTCTGATACCACTTAAAAACATCCACGGCAGTAAAACCCATGGTCCATACAAGTCGAAAAACCGTATTCGAGCCAGAACAGAGTGGCGTCACCACAAGTTGAACGGTGAGTGGCGATACTGGCGGTGATGAGGTTGCAGCGCACTGCGGCATACTGATCGTAACAATATTACTATTGTATTGCTTTGCCCCGTACGCCCACTGCTCAATGTAGTAGCTGTGGTTCGAACCATCTGGCTGGAACGGGGTGACGATTGATGTTTGTCCAAAAGGCAAACTGCCTCTCTCGCCGCCGTCCTCAAACCACTTGAACTCCTGCCCAAATGACGGCTGGGTCCAGATTAGTCGGAATGCATTGCCCTCACAATTGACTGTGAGATTGATGCTATTCGCACCAGTATATGCCTCGGCTTTCCCTGGAAATTGCAGCCAGAGCCAACTGCAAAGGCAGAGCCCTAGTACGAATAAGAGAAAAGATCGGGGACGAATGGTCATGACTCTCGAACGATGTCAACCCTGTTGACGCGTTGGGCGTTCTCATTAATCTGATAGAACACCGTAACAAAGTCACCCTTCGTCAACCGAGATCGATCGACGAGTTCAAACGTATCGTCAGCATTCAGTCCGCGTATAACGACATCATCGGTCAGCGTGAAGGCAAACGATCCGCCGCTCGTTTCGACAACCGTCACCGTATCACCGGCGATGGTTTCAACCTGCCCATTCCGAAATTCGGCCTGGAGTGGTGGTGCTACCGTAACAGCAGTAATAGTTTCCGATCCTTTTGGCCCTAATGGGCTGCCTGTCACAAGAAAAAGCCAGACCATGCCAGCCCCAATAGCTACGCCGCCAAAAAAAAGAAGTGCGCTTCGCGTCAATTGCATTGCCGTCATTATGCCTCCCGCCAAACTACAAAAAGAAAACTGACGCAACCGATTCTAGTGCAATAGCTCATATAGCCCTCCTGATTCATTTCAGTATAACAAGAAGTATGTCCACAATTCGAATCGTTGATGAATAGGGTATAGTACGTAGATAAAAGTAGGGAAGTGGAGGGTCTGCATGGCACGATCAGATAATCTTGGCGAACGGATTCGAATTGCACTTGGCGTCTCGATCGCCGTCTTCGCTATCTCCTTAAGCTACTGGGGCATCTACAGCGGCCAGCAATCGGAAGCGGCGATACAAGGAACGACGACGATCAATTTTGATGATAGAAGCGCTGGCCAAATCAGCGGCACCACCTACCCGGATCTCTTAATTACCAGCTCGGAAGATCCAACCGCGAATCTCTTCCAGGTCGACAACCCGAACTGCCGTGGCTTTGCCCATCCATCGCCACCAAACGCCCTCTACAATTCGCATCCTGGCGGTAACTCACCACTCATCTTTGCATTCACCAATGGTCAAGTGAGCGATAGTGTATCACTCCAAATCACGCAGTTCACAACAGCTGGCTCAATCAAGGTAGAAGCGTTGGATAGTACCGGCGCTGTCGTGGACACCAAAAGCACCCAGCCCCAAGCAAATAGCTGCAACAATACACCCATTACACTCACCCCTGGATCGAGTCCGGGCATTGCCCGAATTCGAATGATTGGCGAGCCATCGTCAACCGGATTCTGGGGGGTTGATGACTTCAGCTACGGCACGCTCCACCAGCCTATTAGCAACTTCAGCTTCTCGGCCACGCCATTGACTGGGACAGCGCCACTGACGGTCACCACAACGTATACAGGACAGGGAAGTGCGACTCCCCTCAACTGGGACTTTGGCGACGGACAAACGGTCCAAAATGGATCCGCAACTGTCCAACACACCTACCAAGCCGCTGGCACCTACGTGATCAAGCTGACATCGAATACACTTACGGCTACCAAAAGCATCACGGTTACGACTGCTACTCCCCTTCCCCCTACCCTCTTATTTTCAACCTCAAAGAGCGTCTACGGCTTTGCTGAACTCATAACCTTCACTCTTACAAACAAGGGTCCGGGCTCTGTTACCCTACCCAACGAAGCTCCCTACACTATTCGCTCACAAGACGGCAAGACTACCTTCACTCCGATAGCGGCTCAGTCGATTTCCACCCTTTCTGCCGGACAAAGCAAAAGTTGGAGCTGGAATCAGCAACTGCCAACCGAGGCC
>JBBUCD010000020.1:0-5574 GCA_038057955.1 Patescibacteria group bacterium
GCAGTAGTGTCGTCCAGGAGGGAAAATGTCGACCGAAGCGCAAGTTGTCGTATCACCAATGCTCAAAAGCCTGAACCCAGAGCAGCACCGAGCGGCCTCGCACGTTGATGGACCAGTGCTCATTCTCGCTGGTGCCGGATCGGGTAAGACCAAGACGTTGACGCATCGGATTGCCCACTTGGTGGAGCGGGGGGTCAAGCCGCACAACATCCTGGCGGTCACCTTTACCAACAAGGCAGCGGGTGAGATGCGCGAACGCTTGCTACAGTTAGTCAATGCCGAGGGTCGTGGCCTGTCGTTCCCTTGGATGGGTACATTCCACTCGGTCTGCGTCAAGATCTTGCGACGCGATATTGGCCACTTGGGCTACGAACCCGGCTTTACGATTTACGACTCTGCCGACAGCCTCAACCTCGTTAAGCAGGCGCTTACCGAGTTTGGCATCGATCCCAAATCAACCAATCCTCGAACGATCCAGCACTTTATCTCGGGCGCCAAGAACGAGCAGCTAGGGCCGGTCGCCTACTCCAACCAGGCCGAGGGCTATGTGATGGAGATCGCCGCCAAGGTCTACACCCACTACCAAGCGGCCTTGAAGGCGGCCAACGCTGTTGACTTTGATGACCTACTGGGCCTGACAGTCCGACTCTTTCAGGAGCATCCCGAGGTGCTTAAAGACTACCGCTCCCGCTTCGAGCACATCATGATCGATGAGTACCAGGACACCAACCAAGTCCAGTACCTGTTTGTGAAACTGCTGGGGACGCACGGCAATATTTGCGTCGTTGGCGACGACTACCAAGCCATCTACGGCTGGCGCGGCGCGAACTTTAAAAACATCCTCAATTTTGAGCGCGACTGGCCCAACACGACCGTGATTAAACTAGAACAGAATTACCGCTCAACCCAGTCGATTCTTGACGCCTCTGATGCGGTGATCAAGCACAATGCTCAGCGGACCGACAAGTCGCTCTGGACCGACCGTGGTCAGGGCAGCCCAGTCGCGATCTACGAGGCCCTCGATGCCTACGACGAGGCCGACTTCATTATCACCGAGATTATGAGTTTGCGTCGCGAGTTTCAGAAATTAAACGAGTTCGCTGTCCTCTACCGCACCAATGCTCAATCGCGGTTACTAGAAGAGTTGTTTCTCAAACGCGAGTTACCGTATCGGCTAGTCGGCGCTGTCCAGTTCTATCAGCGGAAAGAGATCAAGGATGTCCTCTCCTACCTCCGGTCAATTGCCAATCCAAGCGATCTGCTCTCGTTTGAGCGGGCAGCGGGTTCGCCCAGCCGCGGAATCGGTAAGAAGACTCTCGACAAGGTGCGCGTCCTCGGCCTTGAGGCCGCAGCCGAGCAGGATATAAAGATCAGAAAGTTCGTCGCTTTGCTCCAAGAGTTTCGCAGCTTCTCAACGACTCATTCGGTCAACGATCTGATCGAAGAGGTTGCCGTCCGGTCTGGCTACCGAGACTTTCTGCTCGACGGCTCCGAAGAGGGTGAGGGTCGTTGGGAGAACGTCAAAGAGTTGAAGTCGGTCGGTGAGGGCTATATCAACCTGACGGAGTTCCTTGAGGCCACCAGCCTCGTTGCCGACACCGACTCCTACGATCCGGCCCATGATGCCGTGACCCTCATGACGCTCCACAATGCCAAGGGGCTCGAGTTCCCGGTGGTCTTTGTGGTCGGCATGGAGGAGAGCATCTTCCCCCACTCGCGGGCGTTGACCGATCCGTCGCAGATGGAAGAGGAGCGTCGGCTCTGCTACGTCGGCATGACGCGTGCCAAGGACCGTTTGTACTTGCTTCACGCCAACTCACGCGTCCTCTATGGTGGCATCCAAGCCAACATGGCTTCGCGTTTCCTGGGAGAGATTCCAGAACATTTACGGGAGAAGCTGTAGTCTGATCTGTGGAAAAGTCACGAACGGAGAATGAGTAACAGGGGTGATTTGAGGAAGTTACCAATCTTGACATTGCCTATGAAACGCGGTATACTGGTTCTACATTAAGAAAAAGGAGGGCAGGTGGAGGGGTCCGGTACAAGTTGTAGCTCATGACCCTGTTGTGAGCTATTTTTGTACCGCAGTCTGACTGAACCCAGCTGCCGCACAGAACTACCACGTGTAGGTAAGTCTACCTATGCTGGTAGACATGAATTACTCCACTGGAGTAATTCAACCACCTTCCAACTTCGGTTGGAAACGAGTGGACGAACGCTAGTTGTCTTTTTGGGTGGGTTACCGCCCAAAGGGATGCAAACGCATTCGACCACTTGCTGAAGGGCTTTGGATGAAGCAACCACATATATTACAAAAAACGTATTGGTTTCGCTCGCTAAGGCCCTTTTTATGTGCCTAAAATTTGATAGGATTCACCTATGAAACATACCACGATCTCCCTCTGCATGATCACCTTGAACGAAGAAGAGTTCATTGGTCGCTCTATTCGGAATGCCAAGCCGTACGTTGATGAGATTATTGTGCTCGACGGTGGCTCAACTGATCGGACGGTGCAAATTGCCAAGCCGGCAGGCGCCCAAGTTTTTCATGCCAAGTGGCCAGCTGACTTCGCCAAGCAGCGGAACCGGAGTCTCAAGTACGCCACCAAGGACTGGATTTTGGTTATGGATGCTGATGAGTTCTATGAGAAATCTCTCTTAGAGAAGCTTCAGACTTGGTCGCAGAATACGATCGGTGTCGACATGTTTGCCTTTCCTCGCAAGAACTACCTCGATGGCAAGCAGACTGATGCCTATCCTGATCGGCAGATGCGTTTTTTCCCGAATTACCGCGGTATCAAGTACGTCAACAAAGTCCACGAGAAACCAGTTGGCTACGAATTGATCGCGAGCCCCATGAAGTCTCACATCATTCATAAGAAGACCTCCTTACGCCAGCAGCGGCAGAACGCTCTCTACAAAACTCTCGGTGCCTAGCAGTCATTGACCGAATGGGACCGATTCGTCTATAAGCAGTTGGCTTCAGTGATGGGGACTTAACAAGAAGGATGTGATGACCGATGTCTACAGTATTTATTACTGGCGCGGCCAGTGGTATCGGCAGGGCGCTGGCGAAAACATACGCTGCGCCAGGTGTTGTGCTGGGTTTGGCTGATGTACAACTCGATACCCTTGCATTCGTTGCCGAGAGTTGCCAACTCCTTGGAGCTCGGGTGTTGTGTTACGCCTTCGATGTCCGTGACCCAGCTGCTGCCCGACAAGCGGCGGCGGCGTTCCACGTGGAAGCTAGCCAGGTCGACATCGTCATTGCTAATGCCGGCGTCTGCCACTGGAAGTACCCAGTCGAGCTGCAGGCCGAGGATGTAATCGAGTTGCTGGATATCAATCTCAAAGGCGTGATTAACACCTTGGTCGCTTTTCTGCCGATCGTTACTACGCAACGCGCTGGTCAGTTGGTGGCAATCAGCTCGATTTCGGCCTTTCTTGATCTGCCGTGCGGGATGTACGCCGTCAGTAAAGCGGGCGTGCTCAACTACATGAACAGTCTACGGATGGACGTGGAGCCGTACGGCATTTCGGTGACCACGATTTGTCCAGGCTTTATTGCGACAGCAATGGCGGCCAACGCAGCAGTCTGGTATCCGTTTCTACTCTCTTCCAGCAAGTTGGCTGGCCAAGCCAAGCGAGCGATCAAACAGCGTCAACAGACCGTCATCCTGCCTTGGCAGTGGCGGTTATTGTTACCGTTTTTACGACTTGTGCCAAATCGATTTGTAAGTTGGGTTGCCCAACAACTACGCCAACGATGAACAACCATTCAACATCAAATGACACTCGCCCAATCGGCAGTGTCATTTTATATTTTGCCAGGCTTTTGCATTTGAAACTTGACGTGAGCTGGTACCCCCCCCTATAATCCGCTGTTGCACCTAAACAAATCGGGTTAGAAAGAGGGAATGGTATGCAAAGTGAGACTTTCGTGGTTGAGCGTTGCCTTGACGATCCATCGTTACTCGCTGCCACTGTCGATCGGCTACATTGGCAAGGCTACGGCATTGTTGCAGTGACACCTCGCCAACTTGCTGCTGACGGTCGCGTTGAAAGCTATGCAGTGATCGCCCAGCGGCGGGCTGAGGGATTTCTGCCAAGTGAGCGTATGTTTTTGGATCTGCAGCAGATGGTTGCGGTACCGATGCATGTCATTGATCAGCAGCTACCACTATTGAGCGGCTCTGCCGTGAAGCTCTGGTTGTTTCTGGCACGCCATGTTGGCGTATCAGACGGTATGGATGCTCAACTTAGTCAATCACAGCTTCTGCAAGGAGTTCGGGGCAGCGATGGCTGCTTTCTTAATCGGGGAGCAGGGATTCGTGATCGAAAGACGCTCCGTACAGCACTGGCACAGCTTGAAGAGTCAGGTTTGGTCTCGCGGACGAGGCGTCGTGGAAGCAATGACGCGCACCTTGCAACGCAATACACAATTCAAGGAAAAGGACGGTACTAATACGTGGGCATTCCGAAAGAGAAAGTACGGGATGAAGAGCTGACAGATAAAATCTTGCAGTTCGTCATCGTTGGAGGAGTGGAGACGCTCAATGTCAATTGGACGAAAGGAAAGCTTGCCCATGAGATCGAAGAGCAATGGGGCTTCGAAGGCTTGGGTCAGCTTCAGGATCGTTCTGGCCTGGATGCAAATGCTATCCAGCAATATATAGCGTTCTACCGCACGTTTGCAGACAAGAAGTGGCATTCTTGTCTTGTGTACGAGTTCCACAGAGTGCTTGCTTGGCACTACCAGGCAGCGGTGGCAAGGAACCCAACTTACAAAGATTCAGGAAGATTGCCGTTCGAGTGGCTTGATTTTGCCGAACGGGAGAAGTTGCCACTGTCGGTATTCCAGACGCAGTTGGAGTACTATTATGGTGCACGGTACTACCGAGCGCCAGCGGAGAATCTTCGCGTCTTTGCTGAAGTGTTGCGTCTGACGCCCCACAAGCTTCATCCGTGTTTTTGCAAGGAGCTTGAAGAAGCTGCACGGCGTGCGGAGCAGGCTGTTGCCCAACAAAAACTCGCAGCTTCTTTGCAGGCAGAATCGGTATTGAATCGCAATCGTGGGAGTCAGCAGGGAACGAGCAAGGCCTACCCATCTCAGATGCCGCTGCGTCTTCTCCCAGGGAGCCAGGATCAGCAGCGTCCTAAATCACCACCGACTACTGCTGGCGGCGTAGAGATTCAGCCGATTAGGCAGGTCATTACGCCAAGTCAGCAAGACCACCAACGATGGAGTATTGCGCCCAACTCTCGAGCGCAAGCTCCTACTCCAGCGCCAAGTGTTCCACCTGTCTCGACGGAGAAAAACTATCAAGGTAAGCCAACGTCGCCACTCGAGATTTTCCGTACGATCGAGGGAGGGCAGAAGCCGTTCTGCGTCAGCATTGCGTGGCATATTGCTGCGGAGGATGAGGCAGAGGCATTGGAACGAGTCATGCGGTTGATACAACTGCGTGGCATGAAGTCGGCTGACAAATTCGACATTACGGATTTGTCAGGGACAGTGCGTCACTGTAGTGGCTGTGGCGTCGAGCTTGTAAGCACGAGTGCTTCCAGTCACTG
>JBBUCD010000021.1:0-5900 GCA_038057955.1 Patescibacteria group bacterium
TAACCAGTAGCAATCAATGCATCGGATAGTATCAGTAGGAAACAGGTTTGACAACCACACTGGCGCATTCTCTTGGCAGGTGCCGTCCCTATTTGATACACTCCTCGCGTCTTGGGCAGGTGGTGAAACTGGCAGACACGCAGCCTTGAGGGGGCTGTGGGAGCAATCCCGTGGAGGTTCAAGTCCTCTCCTGCCCACCAGATCGCGAACCTTAAGAGTTTTGTAGTGGTAGAGCGATCTTGTCTAGCGGAGCGTAAGCGAGGATAGACTTACCTTACCAAATGGATCCATAGCTCAGCTGGTTAGAGCGTCTCGTTTACACCGAGAAGGTCCTCCGTTCGAATCGGAGTGGATCCACCAGATTGCGAACCTTGTGAATCTTTAAAAACAAAGCAATCTTGTCCGGAGTGGCGAAGCCATGTAGGAATTACATACGCCTGGGTAGCTCAGTGGTAGAGCAGTGGCCTGAAGAGCCACGTGTCGTCAGTTCGATTCTGACCCCAGGCACCAAGAAAAAGAGCCCTGAATCTATTGGAGCTCTTTTTCTGTGTCCAATATCTTCTCCGTTACGCCGTTCGACTCACAGATCGCTTTGTACAATTGTGCCGATGGACGAATTGTCCTGCGCTGGGTTTTGAAATCAACTGCGATTAAACCGAAGCGCGGCCAAAACCCCTTGTCCCACTCAAAATTGTCGATCAATGACCAATGGAGATAGCCGCGTACATCGACGCCATCAATAATCGCTCGATGAATATGTCTCAGTGACTCGACAATATACCAACCCCGCTGACGGTCGGCTGCATCAGCCAACCCGTGTTCGGTGATATAGATCGGTACGTTGTACCGCTGCAAATCCTTGAGAACGGGATAGATGCCTTCGGGGTAGAGCTCCCAACCCAGATCGGAAGTTTTCAGGTTCTGATTCTTCCCAAAGCCAAAAGCGATCCGGTTGTGAAAATAGTAGTTAAGACCAATGAAGTCCTGGTGTTGCTTGATCCGACTCAAAAACCAATGATTATTCCACCAATCGGCAACGGCTCGCAAACCAAGATGTACCGGATCTCGATAGGGCGTTTCGATGTAGGCATTATTTGTAGCAATTCCGACCTGTGATGCTGGGAATCGACCCTTCAGAATGATGTAGGCTTGTTTGTGTGCTGAAACCAAGTGATGGAGCACTCGTAGATACAGAATCGGGCTCCGACGCTGTGGTGGCCAGATGCCTGCCAGGTAGGAGTTATCACTAAAGATCTCGGGCTCATTGAGAGTGATCCAGTACGTAACATGATCTCCCAAGGCATCTGCCAACTTCGTTGCATAGCGAGCGAAATAGTCAGCGATCTCTGGCGACATACAACCACCCTTATCCTCGAGCCAGATCGGCAGTGGCCAGTGCCAAAGAGTCACGAATGGTTCTATGCCTAAAGAACGCATAAATTTAAGCACCGTAACGTAGTGCGCTAGTGCTTTCTCATCGAACTCACCTTCACGCGGCTCAATGCGAGACCACTCCAAAGAGAAGCGTGTGGCATTGTGACCAAGCGATTGAGCCAACCGAAAGTCATCCCGAAACCGATGGTAGTGATCAACCGCTTTACCCGAGATAAACTGTTGCTTCCCGTACTGCTTGATCAACCCATGCTCGCGCAACTCCGAAAGTCGCCGATCGGACTGCTCCCAGCGAGTCCAGCTATTGTGTAACCCACCCTCAACCTGATGACTCGACGTCGAGGCTCCCCACAAAAAGCTTTTAGGAAACTGAAAGGGTTGCTTCATATGGTACAAGTATATAGCTACCTCATCTCTCCTGGGTAGCTTTGATCTTTAAAACGAAAAGAGGAATTTTCCATGATACTTCGAGGTATCGATTTCGGTAATGCGCTTGGCGGGTCGGGCGTACAAGGCTTCTTTGGGGAAGGCTACTGGTTTCACAAGCCACTCAAGCTCTTTGGGTTGGATTTCGATGGAATGACGCTAGTTGCAAAAACTGTCACTCTCATGCCTCGAAAGGGCAACATGACGCTCAGTCCCAACTACATGCCCTGGAACCCATTCCCGGGCTGTATTAAGGCCAATCCCCTTACAAGCACAGTGGTCAACTCGGTTGGCTTAAGTAATGCAGGACTTATTGCGCACTTAGCAACTGGTCGCTGGCAGGAGCTCGAAAAGCCATTTTTCCTGTCGCTCATGTCCTTGGCCAGTACAAAAGAACAACGGCTGGAAGAGCTGGCCATAATGATTGCCATTCTCAAACTACACAAACACCAATTTACTGTACCTTTCGGAGTACAGGTTAATATTTCATGTCCAAACCAGCACAATGATCCAAAGGAGATAATCCGTGAGGTAGCGGATATTCTTGAGATAAGTCGGGCACTCGATGTGCCGATCATGCTAAAGTTCAGCATCGCTTCGGCACCGATCGAGGCAATCATGGAACTCAACAACAATCCGCACTGCGACGCTATCTGCGTATCTAACTCCGTTCCATATGACTGGGAGGGAATTGGACAAAGAGTGTGGGGCAAAAAAGTATCACCCCTAAAGCATCTCGGTGGTGGAGGACTGTCTGGCAAGGCACTTCGTCCGCTCGTTTGTACCTATATTCAAGAGCTGCGCTCCAGAGGTTTTACGAAACCAATTACTGGTGGTGGTGGCATCCTGAGTCCAGCCGACGTTGGTCACTATCATAAGGCCGGAGCCTCATCAGTCGCACTCGCCTCGATTGCAATCGTCCGACCATGGCGGGTCGCCGCAACGATCAACCGGGCCAACGCCCTTAAATGGAACTGAAGAAACTACAAAGGAGGCGAAGAATTCAAAGTGTCTAGAAAAGAATATGACTTAATCAAGCTGACCATCGATGAAATTCATGCAGCTAGAAGTAAAATCAAGCAAGAGGCCGCGGATCGAACGAGAGCCGAAGAATTGGCAATTCTCGAGCGGGCTAGGGCAGCTACTGTCGAAAAACCGATCTACTTACTTGTCGCCGAACCAGGCTATGAGGACTTTGACCGGTGTTTTTCACTAGAATTTGACGACATACTCAAACACCTTAAAGCAGAAATACTGTATTGCTACCCACCCAAACAGCAAGCAGCAGCAATAGAAGAAGTTGATAAACTAACCAACAAAAGTCCAACACCTAAAAAACCGCTTCATTTTCAACTTCCTAAGTCAGAGCACGGATCATACCCATATATGATCAAGTGCATCACTGCAGACGACTTTATTAAGCAGGTCAAAAGCACTTTGAAATATAAAGACGACTACCTATCCTCACTCTCACGTTGCAGTTGTGCCGGGTGGGATGATTAAAAGCCCTCAAAAGCGCTATTAGAGAATAGCGCTTTTCTCGTACCAAGATGATTCTAAATCACAAAGAAAGAATAGCCTGTAGTGCACTTGGCAACTCAACTATTCCATCGCTTCCACTGAGATGCCCCTTTGCATGTTCAATGATAATTTCTGAACCCAGTTTTTCCCGAAAATCTTCTTGGTTATCAAGCGGCACCCAGGGGTCGTTGTCGGAAAAGATGGCCACACTGCTTGGTAGATGAGAATGGACTTTTTCCAAATCGATCGGCGTTTCAAGCCAATGTCGATCGGTTTCCTGAACGTCGGGATCATCTTCAAGCGTGAGGTATTTGAAGAAGCCGGCAACAAAGACAGCACCACCAACCTGCACGCCTTCGGGCAACGTTTCTAGATAGCGAGCAATAGCCTGACAGCCCATGCTGTGACCGACGAAGTATGTGTACTCATCGGCTGTCCCAACAACTTCGGCGAGCGCAGGAATCCAACGCTGGATTCGTGGTCTTCCTGTATCTGGCAGTTGCGGCACGACAACGTCAAATCCCTTAGCTTCTAGTTCTTTCTTGAGCCACGGAAACCACCCTTCATTCGGATATCCGTCCCAGCCATGGATGATAAAAACGCGCTTCATGTCTTTCGTGTATTTCTAAGTGCTGTATTCCGCTTGACCATTTCAAAGCAGTTCGAATTCTGGTGGGCGGGAGAGGAGTCGAACCTCCACGGGGTTGCCCCCACTAGCTCCTGAAGCTAGCGCGTCTGCCATTCCGCCACTCGCCCATACCAAGACAGCCTACCTATTGCGACTCAACTTGTCGAACCCGCTTCTCCTTTAGATACCAACCAGCAACGGTGTCATAGCGATTGGCAATTGACAATCCGGGGTGCGATGAGACGCCAAAGACTGACGGACCAGTCGCAAACTCTTCTACCACCTGCTCAAGTTCAATCGCGGGCACCTCCCGATCAAAAATCTCCTGAAACTGCACGTAGAGTTTTTCACGCTCTTCTGGGCGCTGCTCCTGACGTGCCTTCTCAAGTAATCGATCGGCATCGATCTGGGCAAAGCTAGACAGGTTTAAGCCCTTCTCACTGATTTGTGATGAGTGCCAAAACGGGTACGGATCAGGGTCACCGCCAAAATCCAAGCCGTAAATGAGAATGTCGTAGGCTCGAGCAGGAATAACTTCCTTCGCTAGCTCTGTTGCTGTTCTGGTCTCCAATGTCATGTGGACGCCCAATGGCTCCCAGGAAGCGACCAGATCCTGAGCAAGCTGCTCATGCTTCGGACTCGCGAGCGTCACAAGTGTAACCTCTATCGGCTTTTCAAGCGCCTGGCCGCTTCGCAGTCGGGAACGGACATCTGTGGCCTTTACAACCTCGCGCTCGGTATTAAAGAAGACATACAGTCTTCTTGGTAGCTCAATCGGCCACACCGACATACGACTAATCAGGATATCGTTTTCAACATTCCGCACATCTGCCACACCATCAATATCACCTGCCGCCAAAGCCTGCGTCAGGCTAAAACTATCAGCGTAGATCCGCAAAATAATCGTATCTATATACGGACGACCGACGATACTATCAGGCCGTGCCTCCAGCTTCACGATGCCTTTTTCCTGACTGACAACCGAGTATGGTCCGAATGGGAAGAGGGGAGTCGCTGTTGTCGCCAAAAAGGGTACGAATGCTTGCTCTAGATGAAAAATAACACGCCGATCATCGGTAACCTCAACCTCAATATCTGGAAAGACGTCCTCATTATCGGCAAGCGCACTCTTGATAGTCTCAACTGCCATATCAGGTCTCATCGTGAAGGTGTAGACCTTGCCATCCTCTGACACTTCCCAGCGTTCAGCTGCAACGGGCACGATCACGCCAGATTCGTCAAATCGAACAAAACCAACCTTTGTTAACACATTCAATGTTGGTGCAATATCAACGATTGAGGCCGCAACGATACCTTCTGTATACGTTCCCCCTTGAGCAGGCACTGCGACCGTGTCCCGAAGCCAATACTGATACCCAGCAATTCCCCCAGCAACACAGGCTACAATGAATAACAAGGCTAATAGAACTCGCTCAGGGCGACTAAACGCCCCACCTATACGACATGGCAGTGAAACAAGCTGAGACACAGGGACTCCTCCCCCTCCAACTACGAACGCAACAAAACCGATGTCAAAGAAATCGCCACGAAAAGAACTGCTAAGGCGATGGTGCCCCGAAACAAGATCTGCTCAACACCCCGTTTGCTACGGTAGATGTTGCCAGATCCACCAAATGCTCCGCCCAACCCCGTACCACGGTGCTGCAACAAGATAAATGTGATCAAGCCAAGCGCACTTGCTATCTGTAATACCGAAAGAACGATGGTGCGTGTCATAGAGTGTTATGTATTGAATTGCGAAACCAAGTGGAGGCGACGGTGGGAATTGCACCCACGCATAGAGGTTTTGCAGACCTCTGCCTTACTGCTTGGCTACGCCGCCGTAAAATACTAGACTTGGAGCGGGAGACGGGATTCGCACCCGCGACCTCTTCCTTGGCAAGGAAGCGTTCTACTACTGAACTACTCCCGC
>JBBUCD010000022.1:0-8938 GCA_038057955.1 Patescibacteria group bacterium
CAACTGCACGCCGATTATTTTCCCGCTAAACCACAGAGTGGTAACAGCAGTATTGGGTTTAAAATAGCGCGCTTTCTCGCCCAATGTATCTTCTTTGAGCAAAAAGCGATTCTTGGGATTTCCCGACTCATGAAACCAGTACTCCCCGCGATTTGAATAAATAAAAAGCGCCTCTTTCTTCAAAACCTCTGCCTCCTCAAACGAATCGCTGGGCTGATCGATCTGTTGCAGCCTGGCAAAACAAGTCGATGGCGCTGTATGGCATGGTTCAAGGAAGTATCTACGAGGAGCAGCGGCGTCGTTCGGCTGAGTATTTGCGAGACATGCCATTCAGGGGTTTTGCTATTGGTGGCAATATGTACACGTTCGGTAAGGAAATGAATGCAATCGAACGTGAGAAGGGCATTATGTGGGACGTTGTTCAATTTACAACCTCATTGCTGCCAGAAGAAAAACCACGTCATTTGTTAGGAGTAGGGGAGCCGTCCGATGTCGTTGCTGGCGTTCGGGCTGGTATTGATACCTTTGACTGCGTCATGGCAACAAGACTCGCTCGGCACGGTGGGGCGTGGATACGCACACAGCACGATTCCTGGCAGTATCAGCGAATCAATCTGGCGGGTGCTCAATATGCACGAGATGGGGGAGTGCTTGATCCTTTTTGCGGATGTCAGGCTTGTTCGGGTACGTACTCAAGAGCCTATTTGTCTCACTTGCTCAAAATTGGTGATCCGAGCGCCGGTGTGATGTTGACCATTCATAACCTGACATTTCTTACAGCATTGATGTCAGCCATTCGTGAGGCCATTGAGCAACAAACATTTGAACAGACATTTCCATTGGGCCAGACATTGAGGCTGCTGTAACCAGATGGTACACTGACTCTATATGGATAATATTCAACGCGATGCGGCAGGAAATCTGGATTTAAAGGCTCGGCCAAAATCTCCAGAAGGAGTTACTGGGTTAGAGCAGCAGGCAGAATCGCCGGCTGACCAGCAACCTATAGCTGAGGAACTAGTGCAACCGCTTGAGCACGTGGTTGCGACTCCGAATGTCGAGTCGATCGGAGATCTGCCAGTCCAAGAACCACAGGTATCTCAGGAGACTGGCCAGCCAGCGATTGAAGTCACGGGTCTCCTGGCGGAATATGAAAAACCAACGTCGCAATTGAATCTGAAGGCACTCCAGGACTTGGTGGGACGATGAGTAGTAGAAGAGGGGAGTTGGTGTGATCGGTATCTTGATTGGGCTTATTCTAGTAGCGTTACTTGGCCTTGGTGGTTGGCTGTGGCTACAGAACTACCGCAAGCAGCATGCGCTGAGCTATGCCCAAGAACTTGTGGCCTTAAAGGTATTGCTACCTCGAGAACAAGGCGCACAAGAAGGGGAACGGGGACCGAAGGATTTCAAAGAAACGATGTCGATTGCCGAGCAGTTTCTGACGGCCTTCTCGTCACTCTACGACAGTGATCCAAAGCGTTTGCTGACTGGTCAGGAGACAATAAGCTTAGAATTTATCGTTCGGAATAACTTGCTCAGCTTTTACATCGTAGTTCCGAAGCATCTTCGCGAATTAGCTGAACGACAGCTTCACAGCTACTACCCATTCGCCCAAATTGAGCCGAGTCAGGATTTTCGGATTTTTGGCGAGCAAACCTATCCAGTTGGCGCATTCATTACAACGAAAAACTCATCGTCGATGCCGATTCGAACCTATCGAACGATGGAGAGCGATCCACTGAATGCGCTCACCAACTCAATGAGTAAATTACCCCAAGGCATGAATGCTGGATTTCAGGTATTGCTACAACCGACATCTGGTGAGTGGCGGTCGAAAACCACAGCAGCTGCAAAGACGATTTCTGAGGGTAAGAGTCTGGCAGAGGGCAATTGGCTTACGAAGGGGTTAGGTGGCCTCGTGGGGTCATTCCGAACAGGATCTGCCGAGAAGAAGAAAGACGAGCCAGTACGATTGACGCCAATTCAAGAAGAGATGATGAAGAGCATCCAGGAGAAGGGGAGTAAGGTAGGATTTGAGACGGTCATACGATTAGTGGTGGTGAGTGAGCGATCAGCTCAAGAAAGTAAGGCAGCATTAGAAACGATTGCCACGGCATTGGGGCAGTATACCTTGCCGGAGCTTAATCACTTAAAGCGGGTAGCTCCAGCCGATATGGCTCGATTTGCCGCTGACTATATTATTCGACGCTTTGAGGGGCCATCGGCCGTTTTGAATACTGAGGAGTTAGTGTCGCTGTACCACTTTCCGAATCAATATATCGACACACCGAACATTGAGTGGCTGGCTGCTCGAACGCTCCCACCACCCGCTAATCTACCTGGTGAGTCCGAGGGCTCAGTCATTCTAGGTAAGAGCGTGTATCGAGGCGAGGAGCGGATGGTGCGTATACAGGCTGACGATCGTCGGCGACATTTGTACGCAATGGGCAAGACTGGTGTTGGTAAAACCACCTTGTTTACTTATCAAATTGAGCAGGATATCTTGGCTGGCCGAGGCTGCTGCTACATTGATCCGAACGGCGATGCCGTTGAGCATATATTAGGTTTGGTACCGAAGTCTCGGGCAGAAGACGTGATCTATTTTGATCCGTCCGATACCGATCGTCCGATGGGGCTAAATGTCTTGGAATGGAAGCGGCCGGAAGATAAGGATTTCTTGGTCGCGGAGTGGCTGGAGATTTTTTACAAACTGTTTGATCCAAATCGAACAGGCATGGTTGGGCCACAATTTGAGCACTGGGGCCGAAATGCCTCGTTATCCGTAATGGCCCGGCCCGGTGGTGGAACGCTGATCGACATTCCTCGGCTCTTTACTGACGACGCTTTTCGCGAAGAGACTGTCAGTTATGTTACTGATCCAGTCGTTCTCTCGTTTTGGAACGAACAAATGGCGAAGACGGCCGACTTCCATAAGTCAGAGATGTACAACTATTTCACCTCAAAGTTTGGTCGATTTATGACCAATGACATTGTGAGAAATATTATTGGCCAAAAAACGTCAGCCTTCGATTTTCGAGACATTATGGACAGCGGCAAGATTTTTTTGGTGAACCTGTCAAAGGGTAAGATTGGCGAGACCAATTCATACCTTCTGGGTATGATTCTTGTCAGCAAGTTGCAGGTAGCCGCATTCCAGCGCGCCGACACACCAGAGGAGCAGCGAAAAGATTTTTACTTGTACGTCGACGAGTTTCAAAACTTTACGACCGACACCTTTAAGACGATTCTCTCTGAGGCTCGGAAGTACCGACTGAACCTCAATATAACCAATCAGTACATCGCGCAGCTGCCGGAACCTATTCGAGATGCGGTGATTGGGAACGCTGGTACCTTGGTTAGTTTTCGGATTGGTGCTGCCGATGCTGAGTTTATTGCCAAAGAATTTCCAAACATTACTCAGCAAGATTTAGTGAACCTTACTTTTGCTAATACGTACACGAAGCTATTGATTGATGGTACGCCGTCGCGCCCGTTCTCGATGCGTACGATCAAGAGCGAAACGCAGCATCATACTGAGCTAGCGGAGGCCATCCGGCAGTTGTCGCGTCTGAAATATGGCAAGGATCGAGTAACTGTCGAGCAAGAATCGAAGCGTGGACAAGTTGCCTCGTCGACCGCACTACCTAGCGTGCCGCCACCTGCGGAGGGACAGTAATGTTGACAGCACTGATTAGCATTGTGATTGCGATCGTGCTTGGCTTTGCTGTCTGGTATGTCCAGCGATGGTACACAGATTGGCTTACGAAGCAACGGGCGGAGGCGTACGCCGAGTGGCGCTCCTCTCAGCGGTACACGGTACTCAAGGTTTTGCCACCCAAGAATAACGATAAGACACCGCTATCTGCGGAACAGATGTTTGCTGCTTTGCACGGTATCTTTCGAGAAACGGCAACATTTCAAGATGAGATTAGCTTTGAGCTCGCTTCTCATGACAAATTTATTCACTTTTACGTCCATGTTCCGATTCATCTTCGAGAGTTTGTTGAGGGTCAAATTTATGCCCAGTATCCATCCGTAGAGATCTATGATGTAGAGGACTACGCTGGACTTGGTGACTCACAGCCGATTATCGGTGGCGAGCTTGTGCTAACCAAGGATGATGTCTATCCAATTCAGACCTTTCCCAATTTTACCGTTGATCCGCTGTCTGGTATCACGGGCGTTCTCAGTACGATGGGGGATCGTCAGCAAATTTGGATTCAAATTGTTATTAAACCAGTCTCGGAATCATGGCAGGAGAAGGGGATTGCCTTTGTTGCAGCCAAGCGATTAGGTGTTTCATTACAGAAGCCCGGTGTAGGCATGCAAGCGCTTGGCGCTATCGGTAAGGCCTTTGTGCAGTTACTCGGCGCCCTAGTTCGGTCTGGAGCATCGAGTGAAGAGGGAGCGGCTCCAGCTGAGGCCAAGCAGCCGCAGCTGTCGGCACCAGAAGAGGCGGCACTCAAGGCAATTGAGACAAAGGTGACGAAGCTTGGGTATGAGACAAAGATTCGAATTTTGGTGACGGCGCCAGATCCGTATACCGCACGTAGCAAGGTTGAGGCTGTCACAGGTGCCTTTAAGCAATTTAGCACAACGAACATGAATGGCTTTAAGGCCTCGGCGCTCACGGAAAGTCACGAGTTGTTGCAGGCCTACCGATCACGTCAGTTTGGGGGGAGCGGTATGGTTATGAATACCGAAGAGCTCGCTTCGTTGTACCACTTGCCAGCTGTTACAGTTGAGACACCAAATGTGACGTGGGCTGGTAGTAAAAAGGGCGAGCCGCCTTCGAACTTACCAATGGTTGGGCAGGTCGATGATGCAACGGTGACGTTTTTTGGCACGACTGATTTTCGTAACTTTCGCCAGAAGTTTGGCATTAAGGCGATTGATCGTCGTTTGCATATGTATGCGATTGGAAAAACTGGTACCGGTAAGTCGACGTTGCTGCACAACATGATTGTGGACGATATCAACAAAGGACGAGGTGTGGCCGTGGTTGATCCGCATGGCCAGCTGGTCCAGGATGTGCTCGGTCTCATTCCGGCAAATCGTATCCAAGATGTGGTCTACTTTAATCCGGCTGATCGTGATTTTCCCATTGGCTTCAACCTACTCGAGAACGTGAATCCTGACTTGCGAAACGTGGTCGCCTCTGGCGCTGTTGGTATTTTCAAAAAATTGTTTGCTGAATCGTGGGGTCCACGCTTGGAGTACATTCTGCGCAACGCCATTTTGGCGCTGCTGGAGTATCCGGATTCTACACTACTAGGCATCAACCGTTTGCTCACCGACAAGGCCTTTCGTAAAAAGGTAACCCAGCACATCAGTGATCCTGTGATTAAGGATTACTTTGAAAATGAGTTCGAGCGGTACGATCCAAAGTTTCGAACCGAGGCGATTGCGCCAATTCAAAATAAGGTAGGTCAGTTTCTATCTTCTTCGACCATACGAAACATTGTTGGACAGCCACATAGCGCCCTCAATATTCGAGAGATTATGGATAGTGGCAAGATTTTGCTAATGGACCTATCGATCGGACGGATTGGTGAGGATAGTTCAGCCCTACTCGGTGCCATGTTGATTACACAGATCCAGCTATCGGCAATGGGACGAGCTGATGTGTCGGAAGATAAGCGGCCAGATTTCTATTTGTATGTTGATGAGTTTCAGAACTTTGCCACTGACTCGTTTGCAGTCATCTTGTCTGAGGCTCGGAAGTATCATTTGAACTTAGTACTTACGAATCAATACATCGCCCAAATGCCAGAAACAGTGTCGAAGGCGATTTTTGGCAACGTTGGAACGATTGTCAGTTTTCGGGTTGGGCCAGGTGATGCATCGGGTTTGGTGAAGGAATTTGAGCCAGTCTTTGAGTCGGTTGATTTGGTGAATTTAGATAACCATCATATTTACGTGAAGATGGCGATCGATGGCGTGACCCGACCAGCATTTTCTGCAACAACGCTACCGCCGCAGCAGGAGGCAACAAACAATCTCGATGAAATCGTGAAGCAGTCTCGAGACCAGTACGCCCAACCTAGGGAGCTGGTTGAGCAGCGAGTTCGCGAGTGGTCTGAGCAACAACCTGCCCAAGCGGCTCCTGCAACGCAGGGCGTACAGGATGCGCGGGAATTAACAGGTGCGTCAATCCCACAGAGTGGGGGAGGAGTAGATTCTGAGGTGCCAAAGAAAGCAATCGGAACAACGCCAAAGCCACCACTGACTGATCAAGATATCGAGGAGTGGAAGGTAGCACGACCACGCAAGAATACAGTAGCTGCTTCGCCACAATCGACAACTCAGCCCTCGTCAGAGCAGGGGAGGGGTATGTCAGCGCAACGATCAGAGTCGACCAATCAGTCGGTTCAAAAAAAGAGCGACGAGCAGGGGAGAGCGATACAAAAAGAAGAGCCAAAGCCAGCCGTTGATTTAAGTTGGTTTGATCAGGATCAACTGAGTTCTGGTCAAGAAATTTCATTCCCACCGAAGAGCGACAAGCTGCAGGATGAGGATCAGTAAAGCGTATACAGGTTTGGTAATCGATCGGTAAGTCGTTAACAGGTGTAATTGATCCTCCCCCGTCTCCCCTGGCTCCTTTTACTGGGGAAGAGGGCGAGAGAGTGTCGTTTGTTTAATACAGCAGTATAAGTTCTACTTCTTCATCATGATTGTATGGTGATTTAGGAAGAGTCGGATATCCTAGCTTAGCTTGTGCTACTTAGATCGCTTACGCAACAAGTATTGCGATATAATGTCGTACAACTTACATTGTGCGACATTGGAATATTCTTAGGCTGTGTGGCGTACGGTTCGCTTCTCGGCCCATTGTTGCCATGTGATCAGCAGTTGTGAGGCTAAAAAGACTGAGCTATAGGCTCCTACACTGACTCCGATCAGTAAAGCTGCGATAAATGGCTTAATGGACTCTCCCCCAAGCAAAATCAGTGAAGAGAGGATGAGGATTAGTGTGAGAGAGGTATTCATGGATCGAACCAGCGTTTGATTAATTGAGCTGACGACAATGTTTTTGAAGGACATGTCCTTCATGTGTTCAAGTAAGTTCTCTCGAATACGATCGTAGGTAACAATAGTGTCGTGGACCGAAAAGCCCATGACGGTCAGTAGCGCGGTGATGAAGAGCGAGTCCACCTCGAAGCCGTAGAGGTGTCCGAGTAATGAGAAGGCACCAATAGTGATCAAAAGGTCGTGCAAGAGCGCTATGGCTGCTGTGATGCCAAACTGCCAGGAGTTTGTTGGCTTAGGTACATGGCGAAATGCCCAGGCAATGTACAAAATGATAGCAATCGATGCTAATACGACGGCGAGTATCGCCTTTTGCGTGAGATCTTTCCCGACTGTTGGACCAACGCTCTCAAATCGGATCTGCTCCCTCTCCCCCACCCCGTCAAGTTGGGTTTTGAGTGCAGTCAGCTGCTCTGGTGTATCTGTTGTTGTTCGAATGAGAAAGGTATTTGGTCCGCTCTCAACGACGGTACTTGATGGTACGCCGTTGGCATCCTTGAGATGGTCTCGGATCGTCTCGATTGGGACGGGTTCAGTAAATCGAGTTTCGATCAGCTGTCCTCCTTTGAAATCGATACCTACTCGGAGTCCCCAGGTGGCGATTGCGATAATGCTCGCAATACTGAGTACGCCCGAGAAGATAAACCAGACGCGGCTGCTATGAATAATTGATGGACGGCTCATACGGTTTCCTTTGCAGGCTGGAGTGCAAGTTTCAGAAATGTGCGTGTGACAGTAATAGCGGTAAACATCGAGATCAAGATGCCGATTGCGAGTGTGAGTGCGAACCCACGCACCAAGCCGGTAGCTGTGTAGTACAAGATGCCCGCGGTAATGAGTGATGACATATTTGAGTCGACGATACTTGACCAGGCGCGTTTGAAGCCGAGGTCGATTGCAAGATTGAGTGGTTTGCCAGCTTTCAACTCTTCCCTCATTCGTTCAAAGATGAGGATGTTGGCATCAACGGCCATACCGATGGAGAGAATAAAACCAGCAAGACCGGCAAGCGTCAGCGTGATGGGAATGAGTTCGAATGCCGCCAAGCTAAACAGCGTATACAGTACCAGTGCGACAGTGGCGAGCAAGCCAGGCAGTCGATAGTAGGCAATCATGAAGATGGCGATCAGCAAGAGGCCGACTGCCCCTGCAAACAGACTCTCTTGGATTGACTGTGCGCCGAGGGTGGCACCAATTGTTCGTTCTTCGATGAGCTCAATTGGCACAGGTAAGGCGCCAGCATTGAGGGCAATTGTCAGGCGCTTTGCCTCTTCGAGGCTGAATTGGCCGCTGATGATGGCTGAGCCATCAGTAATGACTGATTGAACGGTTGGGGCTGAGATCGGTTGGTCATCTAGCACGATAGCGATTTGCTGGCCTAAGAATTGCTCAGTCAGTGCCTTGAATTTATCTCGGCCAGTATCATTAAACTGCAGCTCAACCTGTGGCACATTTGCGAGGCTTGCCTGTTGGCTACCAGCATTCTGAAAACCGACGCTGGCTTTTTTGAGGTCAGCGCCAGTTAGGTCAGACGGTATAAAGGCAGGCATGAGTGGATTCGGCCCAGTTTCTCCTGCCGGGGCTGGTTTCCAAAATTCGAGCTGGGCAGTCTCGCCGATGAGTGATTTGGCTTGATTGACATCTTTGACACCGGGAAGCTCGACGATGACAGCGTTGGTCTCCCCTACCCGACTAGACTGGATGACTGGTTCGGATACGCCAAGGGCATTGATCCGCTGCTCGATGACGGTTCGTACGCCCTCAATCGAGTCGTCTTGGTCGCTATCAGGAATCGTTGTCAGATCAAGCGAGTAGACGAGCTGCGTTCCCCCTTGCAGATCGAGCCCAAGGTGAGGTTGCACGTTCTTGAAAAACCAGACGTCACGTTGCCAGACAGCCATACCGG
>JBBUCD010000023.1:0-10005 GCA_038057955.1 Patescibacteria group bacterium
AACGGACTCCTTGTGAGGGAACGGATCGCGCTTGAGGCGGCACGAAACATCGACGTCGTACTCTTCGATAAGACAGGAACGTTAACGAAGGGTGAGCATGGTGTAACCGACATCTTCGCCATAGAACGGGATGGCCAGGCCGAGGTATTGAAATTGGCGGCATCAGCCGAGTCGGAGTCCGAACACATGATTGCCCGTGGGCTCGTAACCCGGGCCAAACAGGATAGTGTCACACTGGCACCAGTGACGCAGTTTCGGGCACTGCCGGGTCGGGGTGTCCAAGGTGTGGTTGGTGGCGCCGTTATAGCTGTTGGTGGCCCAAACCTTCTTACCGAGCGAGGAATCTCTGTGCCCGATTCGTTACACCAAGCAGTCGAACAAGCCGGTGTCGAAGGGAAAACGGTCATTTATGTCTTCAAGGACGACCAGCTCGTGGGTGCCATTGCACTGGCCGACCTTGTCCGTGACGAGTCGCGTCAGGCGATTGAACGGCTCCGGGCAATGGGTGTCCGGGTCGCGATGCTCACGGGAGATTCGGACGATGTTGCCAAGTGGGTAGCGAGCGAGCTTGGTATTACCGAGTACTTCGCGCAGGTGTTGCCGGCGAAGAAAGCCGAGACCGTCAAGCGGCTCCAAGCAGATGGGAGTCGGGTGGCCATGGTTGGTGATGGCGTCAATGATGCACCGGCTCTGACTCAAGCGGACGTTGGCATTGCGATCGGTGCTGGTACCGACGTGGCGATCGAGTCGGCAGGCATCATTTTGGTCCGAAATGACCCACGGGATGTGGCGAGCATTATCACGCTCTCGCGGGCGACGTACCAGAAGATGATCCAGAACCTCTTCTGGGCAACAGGCTACAACGTGGTTGCTATCCCGCTCGCGGCTGGCATCCTGGCCAATCAGGGCATCCTCCTGCCGCCAGCGGTAGCTGCCGTCTTGATGTCGCTCTCAACGGTTGTCGTAGCCGCCAATGCGGTGCTGCTACGGAAGGTCGAACCGCAGTTGAGATCATCGGATCGTTCCCTTGAAAGGAGTGCAAATGAATAATCAAGCTATAATGTACGCGGCCGGCGGCCTTGTGGTTGGTGTGCTGCTGACGGTCTTTGTGAGTAGTACGGCGGTTAATAACAACCAAACGGGCATGATGCGGATGATGGGGATGGATGCCGACCGTATCCGCATGAACATGGCTGGTGGTGGTATGATGTATGGGAGTAACATGGGGATGGATGAGATGGTCACGGAACTCGAAGGGAAGACCGGCGAGGCGTTCGATGCCTCGTTCCTTGAGCTTATGATCGAACACCACCGAGGCGCTATTGATATGGCGCGCTTAATCCCGACACGGGCGACTCACGACGAGATCAAGCAGCTTGGCGAGGCCATCATCACCGCCCAAACGAAAGAAATTGGCGATATGCGTGACTGGCAGCAGGCGTGGGGATATTGAGTAACCTATTCATGAGCGGAGGAAGTATGACAACAATACCACTACAGGAATTGCTATCACTGAAAGGCAAAACGGCAATTGTGACAGGTGGAGCGATGGGGATTGGCGAGGGCATTGCCTCACGATTAGCCGAGGCTGGTGCGAATGTGGTGATTGCTGATCTGGATGAGGCGGCTGCAACGGCAACCGCGCAAGGGTACACAGGCAAGGGTTGGCAGGCCAAGGCGGTTCATGTTGATGTTGCCGATGAGTCGTCGGTCGCTGCAATGGTCGCTGTAACAGTCGAGGCGTATCGGAGCGTCGATATCCTCGTCAATAATGCTGGCATCTATCCGGCCAAGCCACTGACCCAAATGGAACTGAGTGATTTTGAGCAAGTGATCAATGTCAATTTGAAGAGCGTCTATCTCTGCACGAAAGCGGTCTCGGAACAAATGATTGCCCAGGGTCATGGCGGTCGGATTATCAACGTCACCTCAATTGATGCACTCCACCCGTCAATGATTGGTTTGGCACACTACGACGCTAGTAAGCATGGCGTGTGGGGCTTCACGAAGAACACCGCGCTTGAACTAGCCGAACAGAAGATTTGGGTCAACGCGATTGCGCCAGGCGGCATTAGTACGCCGGGTGTTGCCAAGATGCAAGGCACAGCAGTCAACGAGGATGCCATCAAGGCCTTCATGGAAAAGATTCCGATGCATCGCTTTGGTGAGTCAGACGATATTGGGAAGGTCGCACTCTTTCTTGCATCTGATATGAGCTCCTACATGACCGGCGCCCAAATTGTTGTCGACGGCGGAGTGCTGCTCCGGTAGTAGATTTGCTCTCTGGCAAATAAATACCCTCGATTGAAGTCGAGGGTATTAATGATATGTATCTAAAACGGGGATAGGTACGACTTTGTTTTATGCACTTCCAGCTCAATCAGTCTGACTAGCTCTGTAAGGCAGCAGGTTGATTCGGATTCTTGCGGCCATGGAACATAGCCAATTGTTCGGTGTATTTTTTCCGCCGCGCCAGCGAAGCGTGTTGTGGCTGTGCAGTGGAGGCGCAACATGTGGTAGTAGCTCGAATACAGATGTATGTGTTGCCACTTTTGTTTTCTGGCGAAAGCAGCGAGTTCCGTGCACTGCTGGCCAGTGTGTGTTTCTCGCAGTGGCAGCTCGCCAAGATTGATAATTTCATCCGGATCACACCCCGCTGCTCTCGCTACCTGCTTTGCCTCGTCGTGACCTTCGGTGACGCCAAGTAGAACAAGTTTAGGAGCGCGCTGAGCGTTACCGATCGAACGCAACTCCCGGACCGCCCCATTTATTCTGGCAACGTGTTCTGGTGTCATGCCAGGGTATCGGCTTTCTTGACAAACACGATCGTGGCTGAAGACTACGATCGCATCGGCGGTTGCCGATAATGACTCCGGTTGATCGAGGCAGTCGAGAAAGTGCTGGTAAAATGCCCAGAAAAATTTGTCTCGACTCTTGAGTAGCTCAGCTCGGATCTGTTCCTTGAATGTTGAAGACCAGGCAAGCGCCACATGAAGCTCTTTTCTGTGACGATGTCACTTGGTGTCACGATTACCTGAGAGATCCCAGTTGGAAACGTGCGAGAGCACTATACCAGCTTTCTTGTATCTTGAAATGGCGTTGTGTTGTTGGCTCCAATGCTGCAGTATGGTCATATGCTTGCTGTGCCACTTGTTCAACAACCTCACAAGTCCACGGAATGCGGTGTTGCTTCGGTGGCCATGGTATTGTCGTACTATAAGATCCCATACGACTACGAGGTACTGCGAACCGAGATCGTAGCGAAGGAGTGGGGTACGGCCATGCCGCAATTGGGACTGTACCTGCTAGACAAAGGCTTTTCGGTTGAGATAGTGACCGTTCACCCAAGCCTGTTTGCCGTTGGTAGCCATTTTTCGGATTCACAGGCACTGATAGATCATTTTCGGCTGCTTGAGCCAACGTTGCTTGAGCCGCACAATTCGATCACACTGCAGTACTTCATCCAGTTTGTCGAACACGGGGGCAGAGTGACGCCCCGAGTGCCAGTCAAGCAAGATATCGTGGATGAGATTGCTGCCAACCGGCCATTGATTGCGCCGTTAAGCCACTGTTTCTTATTTGAAACTGGGAAAATGCCTCGTTTCTGTGGCCACTACAACGTTATTACCGGTATCGATCACGAGTACGTCTACGTCAACGACCCAGACTGGGAGACGCCATTTGGCGGTCAGCATACACATCGAATCGAGGACTACATCTATGCTATGTACGCGGGTGCCTCTCGGGCGATCGATAATGCTAGTCTCATGAAAATTACCAGATAGGCTTAGGCATGGATATTTGGTCAACAGTTCTGGTTATCATTGGTCTAGGATTATTTGAGACTGTTTCAAGCATTGATAATGCGATTATTAATGCCGAGGTCTTAGCGACGATGCAGGCACGGGCGCGCCGCTGGTTTCTGGTGTGGGGCATGTTCATCGCCGTATTTTTGGTTCGTGGATTGTTGCCATGGTTGATCGTCTGGCTGGCGACGCCTGGTATCGGTCCAGTTGAAGCGTTGACAGCAACCTTCTCGAACGATCCACGGGTGCTCGAGGCGATTGAGGCTGCTGCACCAGTGCTGCTTATTGGCGGTGGTACCTTCCTGGTCTCACTCTTCTTCCACTGGCTGTTCTTAGAGGACAAACGCTTTGGCTTGCCACATGAGCCGGTATTCATGAAGGCTGGCATCTGGTTCTACGCCGTGATTTCAGTATTTTTGTCGGCGCTCGTCTGGTTTGCGTTGAAAGCTGATCCCTTGCTTGCTTTTGGCGCCACAGTTGGCTCGACAGCTTTCTTTATCACCCATGGCTTTAAGGCCCAGGCATCAAGGAGTGAGCAGCAACTCCTTCATGATAAGGGTGCTATGTCTGACATCTCGAAGATCTTCTATCTCGAAGCCATAGATGCGACCTTCTCGATTGATGGTGTGCTCGGTGCCTTCGCTTTTACCTTTTCGGTGCCACTGATTCTTCTTGGAAATGGGATAGGTGCATTGGTTGTTCGTCAGCTGACGATTGGCAATGTGGAGCGGATTAAGAAGTACGCCTATCTCAAGAACGGGGCGATGTACTCGGTTCTTGTGCTTGGGGCGATCATGCTTGCCGAAGCCTTTGGTGCCCATGTGCCGCACTGGGCATCACCACTTGCCACTGTGATTGTGATTGCTTACTTCTTCTGGCGGTCGGTGCGCGATCAAGATCGAACGCCAGCTATACTGTAAGATAGTTGAAACGAAAGGGGCGATGAAGAGTACAACTGCGCTGAAAATAATAGCCTCACCTTTACTAGTGCTGATCATTAGCGACATTGCCGTGAGGATGAATTTGTATGAACGGTACGAGCTGTTTGATGTAGGGATGCACACGCTCGGCGGCGTTTCGATTGCAGTTTCCTGGATGGTATTTGAACAAGCATTATTTCCCAAAAGTGACCGACCATGGTGGTATGGTTTGATTGTTACCCTTGGTATCGTTGCCCTTGCTGCGACAGTTTGGGAGTTTTATGAGTTTATTTTAGACCAGCGTGAAATGGTTGCGTGGCGCCAGCTGTCACTTGCCGATACGATGGGTGACTATGCAGCAGGCTTGATTGGCGGGCTCTTTGTTGTTGGTTGGTCCTGCGTCAAACGCGAATATTCTCACGAAAAAGCTCGATCTCGTCCATAGGCACTTCTCTTGCTTACGATCTGGTCTGGCGTATGATTGTCTAATATGAATATTGGCATGTTCACCGACGTCTACCGGCCGTCGATCAACGGTGTCACTCGCTCGATCGACGCTGCTCGCGAGGCGCTAGAGGCGCTAGGTCACAAGGTTTACGTGATTGCGCCGCATGCCCGTCGAGTCGATCCCGACCAGTTTGTCATTCGCCTACCCTCGATTAAGCGGCTTTCTCCGCCAACCATTCCGATTGCCGTGGCATTCGCACCCTTTGTGATAGAAGCCGTTCGGCCTCTCAGCCTTGATATTGTTCATAGCCACCTGCCCTTCACGGTCGGCTCGATTGGCCACAGTATTGCCCGTGAGCTGAAGCTACCAATCATTCATACCTACCACACGCACCTCACCGAGTATGCCCACTACGCTCCGCCATTTCCCGGTTTGCGACGATCGGTCCGGTTTGGCCTTCGCCGACTTTCCCGACAATTTTGCAACAGCGCCGACCAAGTCATTGCGCCGTCCACTGCTATTAAGGAGTTATTGGTTAGCTACGGCGTCACGAAGCCGATAACGGTGCTACCAAGTGGTATTCGGACGCAGGATTTCCGTCGACTTTCAAGGGCAGAAAGATTCATTACGCTGAAGCAGTACAACATTCCGGACAATCAAAAAATCATTCTGTTTGGTGGTCGGCTGGCACGCGAGAAAAATTTACCGTTTCTCCTAAAGGCCTATCAGCAGATAGTTTCGAGGCGGCACGACATTCATCTGGTCTTGGCGGGCGGTGGGCCAGCCGAGCGATCGATTGAGCGGAGAATTAGAGCGCTGCAACTCGATACCCGAGTGACGATGACAGGTATGATCTCGAAAGAGGAGATAGCCAAGCTTTTTGGTAGTGCTGACGTCTTCGCCTTTCCCTCGGTGACCGAAACGCAAGGGATTGTGATTGCTGAGGCACTGGCAGCCGGTTGCCCAGTTGTCGCGATTGATGCGATGGGATCGAAAGACAGTATTGTCGACGGCGTGAATGGTTATTTGGTGCCACTTTCCACGATTTCCTTTGCCGAGAGACTGGAGGAAGTAGTCTCCGATCAGCAGTATTGGCAACAACTCTCATCTGCCGCCATGCAGTCCGCTGAATCATTCTCAATTGAGCACGTCACTGATCGATTGGTTAATCTTTACGAGGCATCTCACCGCGACATAGTAACGTAGCATTTGCAACGTATTCGTGAGACACTCGCGGTAAGATTTGACGAATCAATTTGGTTTGTCGGAAGTACTTAAAAGGAGGGTGAGGTTTTGGATGCAGAAATAGAGGCTTTGACGGTGGAGAAACCAGAGCCGTTTTTCCGTTTAAGGCGGAAGCGGGCGGGAAATCAATTAGTACTAGAGGGTTTGGATCGAATAGTAATCCTCATGTGCAACAAACGAGAGTACGCGGCATCCGATTACGTTTTTATCGCAAACTATCACGAAGAATCTATCGAGATGTGCTACGCTGTTCGGGCGAAGATAGATCTTGGATCCGGAGAGCGCGAGTATCAGTTCACTATGAAGTGTAAGCCTCCACATGGTTTCTTGGTTTGTGAGATATGGCAATACGATATCGAAGAAAGGGCAATGGTCCGAATTCCGTCAGAACAGTTCAAGCTAGGCCTGATTTTAGGTGATCGTTTGTTTCAGGTACTCTGTTCGCCGGTTGGACGTAAGTTTTTTATTGAGGATCGTGCTCGGCACACACCTGAATATTTGTACGAGTCGTGGAAAGCAAATGCCTACCTTCAGCTTTCGCTCTGTGATTAGGTCAACTACAAGCCCCTTGACAGGAGAAAACAAAGAGTAAACACTGACTAAGGGGAAAAGGATTATGAAGAACATTCTACCCGTGCTGTCCCTGATGGGTCAGCTCGGTTTTATTATCGCCCTGCCAGCGGTTGCCTTTGGTTTTGGTGGCGCTTACCTAGATCGTGCACTTGGCACGAGCCCACTGCTTGTATTAGTGGGATTGGGTGTTGCAATCATGAGTTCTAGCCTTTGGATCCACCGCTTCATTCAACGGATGAGCAAGTAATATGGAAGAAATCCATCTCGCGTCACAGACCCTCTTTCAGATCGGCCCCTTGCCGGTCACAAACACGTTACTCGCAACGTGGATTGGCATGGGATTACTGTTTGTTATGGCAGTTTCTGTGCGAAACACCAAGCTTGTTCCAACAGGGGTCCAAAATGTATTTGAGAGCATACTTGAATTTTTACTAGGAATGATTGAGAAGGTTACGCAAGATCGCCGCCGAGCTGAACAGTTCTTGCCACTACTCGCAACATTCTTTCTCTTTATTTTAGTCTTGAACTGGTTAGAGCTTATTCCTGGTTTTGGAACGATCCACGTTCATACGATGACTGGCGAGGCACCACTTTTACGTGGGGGGACAACCGATCTGAATACGCCGTTAGCATTGGCACTGATTTCGGTGGTAGCGGCACATGTCTTTGCTATTGCCGCCCTGGGTTTGCGTACTCATCTTGGACACTACTTCGCATTTAAACCAACCGTGGCGGGTATGATTGATGGGTTTGTTGGTCTACTTCACCTTGTGAGTGAGGTTGCCAAGGTATTCTCTTTCAGTTTTCGACTCTTTGGCAATATTTTCGCTGGCCAGGTGTTGCTGATCGTGATTGCCTTTTTGGTCCCCTACATTTTGCCGGTTCCATTCTACTTATTGGAGATTTTCGTTGGCTTTATCCAGGCGCTCGTCTTTACTATGTTGTCGCTGGTCTTTTTGACGATTGCTACAACCCCGCATCACGAAACAGCCCACTCGGGTTGATACTTCGTCCGTGGTGATACATACTCTCGGTATCATCAGGTACGAATCATCAACAATTACTACGAAAGGAAGATATGACACCAGAAACAGCAAAAACACTAGCAGAGGCATTTGCGATGGGTATTGGTGGATTTGCCCCGGCGCTCGCCATTGGCTTTATTGGTGCTAAAGCTATGGAGGCGATCGGTCGAAATCCAGAAGCAGCACCGGCTATTCAAACGTCGATGACGCTGGCTTTGGCGTTCGCTGAGGCGATCGCAATCTACGCACTGGTTGTTACCTTGATCATTAAATTTGTCTAGTTGATCGAATCCATGGCACAAACGACTGCGCCACAAGCGCACATTGAAACTACCACGGCTACTGCTCATGAGGCAGTGCCAGAATCAGCAGGGATTGGTGCACTTGGCGTGAACGGGCCTCTCTTGGCTGCGCAAATCGTCAACTTTTTGATCGTACTGGCTGTGCTACGGGCGGTTGCCTATAAGCCAGCGTTAGCCATGTTGGCCAAGCGTCGGAGAATGATTGAAGAGAGCGTGGCTCAGGCGGAGCAGACCAAGGCAGAGGCAGCATCGTCGCAGCAGGCCGTCTCGCAGCAGCTAGCTGCTGCCCGGCACGAAGCACGAGAGTTGCTTGATCAAGCTCGCGCCAGTGCCGAAAAAATTGCGACTGAGATTACCTCGAACGCCGAAGATCAATCAAAGCGATTGCTTGATCAGGCAAGAGTTCAGATTGACCAAGAGCGGGCTGCGATGAAGGCATCGCTCGAAGGTGAACTCGGTGGGTTAGTGGTAGCAGCAACAGAACGAGTGCTGAACGGGAAGCAAATTCCTATTGCGTCAACAGATATTGAACAAGCTTTAGGCCAAGAATTGAGGCAGCATGGAGCGTAGCTCGAGCTGGAGCAAGGTCTTGGCTCTTCATGCTAGTCAAGTGCCAACGACTGACTATTTAGCAACGCTACTTGCATTGCGGCCAGCATCGGTTCGATTATCGCTTGCCCGAATTGTGCAACATGAGCGCCAGGACGCACTGCAGCAGCTAGAATCGCTTGGTATACCAAGTCCAGTTGCTGGCGTCTTGATTGCCTTAAGCGCGTCAGATCCCTCATTTGCTAGCCTTTCACCGATCCTTGACGCCGCGATCGATGACGCCGCTCGATCAAAGCTTGGTACGGCGGTTCGAATTGAGACGGCAGAACCACTCACAAGTAGTACAAAAGCAGCAATTCTGGGTAGCCTCCACTCCCGATTTCCTGAGCCAATGGTTATCGACACTTCTGTGAATCCGCTACTGCTCGGCGGCGGTCGGGTTCAAGTTGGGTCGGCCCGAATCGATCTATCGACAAAAACACAGCTGACACGGTTGCGCCAAGTAGTGCAGTCGTAAGGAGTTCTATGTCTGACACATCACCTATTATTGAAAATCTTCGGCGGAAAATTGCTGGGTATCAGCCAAGTGAGAGCACGACAAAGTCTGGCGTGGTGCTTGAGGTTGGCGACGGCATTGCTCGCATTGGTGGACTGGATGATGTTCAGGCTTCAGAGATGCTTGAGTTTCAGTCTGCGAGCGGAACGGTCGTTAATGGCTTAGCGTTGAATCTTGAGGAAACGGTTGTTGGCGCTGTTATTTTTGGCGAAACCAGCTTGATCGCTGAAGGAGATACAGTCCGAGCAGCTGGCCGATTGCTCGAGGTGCCAGTTGGTGAAGGGTTAATCGGTCGGGTCGTCAATCCACTTGGTGAACCGATCGATGGCAAGGGTCCACTGACCACTACTGAACGGAGTCCAGTAGAAAAGATCGCTCCAGGTGTCATTGCACGGCAGTCAGTTGATTCGCCGGTCCAGACTGGCATTAAGGCAATTGATGGCTTGATTCCGGTTGGACGTGGCCAGCGAGAGCTGATTATTGGGGATCGTGGTACGGGCAAGACAGCTGTAGCGATCGATACCATTCTGAATCAAAAAGATTCGGGTATTACCTGCATTTACGTTGCAATCGGTCAGAAA
>JBBUCD010000024.1:0-12123 GCA_038057955.1 Patescibacteria group bacterium
TGGCGCAGGTGGTATTTTGCTCTCACCAACAGATATGGCTGGCTGGACCAAGGCGCTGGTGAGCTTGATGACCGACGCCTCGCTTCGCCGCGAGATTGGTGGTCGTGGGCGCAAACAGGCCCGACGGTTCAGCTGGGAACGAACGGCTCGGGAGACGATCCGCGTCTACGAGCGGGTTCACCGTGCCTACCACACAACGAAGCACTAACTCTTCCAGGAGTGCTTCCGGTTGGTATACTGCATCTATGTCACTTCGGAATACGCTCAAATCGGTGGTGCCACCTGCGGCTATCAATGGGTACCACCTCACCACCGCAGTTGCTGCAGCAACCTTGGCCGGCTTTCCGGCCCGTGGTTTGCAGGTTTTTGGTGTGACTGGTACGAATGGCAAGACAACAACCTGCTTTTTCCTCCAGGCCATCTTAGTCGCTGCCCGTTGTCAGACTGGGTTGGCAACAACGGTCCAGTTTTCTGACGGCATTACGAGTTGGCGGAACGAGAAGAAGATGACGACCCTGCCTGCCTCAACCCTCCAGCAGCTGCTTGGTCAGGTACGGCGTGCTGGCTCGAAAGCGGCTGTCGTTGAAGTGACCTCACACGCCCTAGTCCAGCATCGTGCCTGGGGGATCGGGTTTGACACCGTTATTTTTACCAACCTGACCCATGATCACCTTGATTACCACCTGACGCCAGAGGCGTACCGAGCGGCCAAGGAGCGACTGTTTGCTCTGCCACACCGAGTGAGTGTCGTCAATGCGGACGATCGACATGCAGCGAGCTTTCTTGCCTATCCAGCCAGTCGGATCCTTCGGTTCTCACTCATAGTTGATGCCGATGTTACTGCTCGCTCAATCAAGCTCGCCAAAGAAGGTATCGAATTCACTTTGGTGATTGGTGATGAGCAGCGACGGGTTCGACTGCAACTGACTGGCCGGTTCAATGTCGCCAACGCCTTGGCCGCCGCCGCCGCCGCTCACGGGAGCAACATTGGCATCGATACGATTATTCAGGGTCTCGAATCGGTCAGTCAGGTTCCGGGTCGGATGGAGCTGATTCAGGTAGCCCAGCCATTCCGTGTGCTGCTTGACTATGCGCACACGCCAGATGCCCTGAAGCAGGTGTTTGAGACCGTTCGAGCAACAACGACCAAACGGATTATTCACGTGGGTGGTGCAACCGGTAATCGTGACAAAACTAAGCGTCCCCTCTTGGGCGCGCTGGCTGCCCAGTATGCGGACATTATCATTGTCACCAACGAGGATCCGGATAACGAGGAGCCAGCGGCAATTATTGAGGCGGTTGTTGCGGGCGTGCGTCGGGGTGCGGGGAGTAGAAAGCAGCTGGTACTCAACGAGAATTTGTTTGTTATTCTGGATCGGGCTGAGGCAATTCGGACCGCGCTGCGACTCGCCGAACCAGGCGATACCGTCTTGGTCACCGGCAAGGGCGATGAGTCGGCCATGGTCGTCAATGGACAGTTGTTACCCTACTCTGACCGAGCAACCATTCTGGCAGTGCTCGGCAAGGTAGTTCCGAGGCCGCAATGAGCCAGTTCTCGTTATCGCGCTGGCAGTCGGTCGGCATTGGCGCCCTGTTTGTCGGTGCACTCGGCGTGATCGCTACCCTTGGGTACATCCTTGGTCCGGCCGGCTACGTAGCTGGTATCGGCGTGATTGTTGCGCTCTGTCTGACGCTTCTCATCTTGCTCTACCCAACGATGGGCATGACCTTGCTGATCTTTTGTTTGCCATTTGAGCGGATTCCAAGTGTCGATGTGGGCGGTGTCAGTTTGAAGCTCAACCTGTTTGTTGGTGGTGTCACCATTCTCGGCGCGATTGCTAGCCTGATTCTGCGTCGACAGCCACTGCGGCTGACTACGACGCACTGGCTCTTGGTTGCCTACCTCGCCGTGGCTGGCTGCAGCTACCTTGGTGCAGTCGAGCAGGCTCGTGCGCTCCAGGTGATTGTCTTTACCACCTTCACCTTTCTACTGGCGTGGGTCGTGCCGCAGCTACTGACGAGCGGTCTGATCCTGCGCCGATTACTGATGGTGCTTGGGTGGTCAGCCTTGGTGGTTGGCCTCTTTGGCCTGTTTCAGTTTGTGGGTGATTTAGTTGGTCTGCCAAATGGACTGACCGGGCTCGATCCCGGGTTCGGTAAAGAGGTCTTTGGCTTTCCGAGAATCCAGGCTTTCTCACTCGAGCCGCTCTACCTTGGCGACTACCTGCTCCTGCCGCTCTCACTGCTCTTCACCCTTATTCTCACCCAGAGTCGGCTGGTGCCGCGGCCAGTCCTATGGGGACTTTTTGGACTCTTAAGCGTTGTGCTCGTTCTGACGGTCTCGCGAGGCGCCTACATTGCGGCTGTCGTTTCGGTGTTGGTGATTGCTATGAGCCTGCCGCGTGAGGTCTTGCAGCCAAAGCACCTGTTGCTCGGCGCACTCGCGATCGTTGTGGTGGGTGGTGCGAGTATTCTTTTCCTCGCTCGCTCACATCCCGAAGCCCTCGTAACCTTTCAGGAACATGTCTTACTCGGAGACTTTGTTGGCAGCGAGTCGGGTGAGGGGCGGGTGGTAGGATTTGTGGCTGCGTTTGACGAGTGGCGAGAACGTCCTTGGCTGGGTGTCGGACCAGGTAATTTTGGACCAGCGATTACTGGCTACCCAAATCCAGTCACCGTTGAACACTCGCCAATCGTGAATAATCAGTATCTGGAGTTACTGGCTGAGACTGGTCTGGTTGGCTTCCTGTTGATCATGCTGGTCTTTGGCATAGTCCTCTCGCGATCGGTCATTGCGCTGCGTCATGTCGGTGACCCACTCGTTCGGGCCACCCTAATAGGTGGGACAGCTGCATTCGTCGGCATGCTAGTGCAGTACAACTTTTTCTCGACGCTCTACATCATCCATATCTGGGTGACGGTTGGGTTGCTGTTAGCCGTTCAAACCCTGGCCTTGGGGCCAAAGGCAGTCGCAGCGACGGAGCCAGTATGAGCCTGAGTTGGGGGCTCGCGGCGCTTGCTGCCTTGCTGCCGACCTACCTGGTTCGCTTCTCGATTACTGGCATACCGACAACGCTCTTAGAGCTGTTGGTCTACGCCTTGGCCGGCTACGCACTCGTTCAGGCTATCCAAGTGCCTGCGTATCGCCAGCGGCTTATGTTGTACCGTAGCTGGCTGATACCGGCTGGCTTGCTGCTTGGTGGGGCGATCCTTGGGGTGCTGGTCAGTCCGGATACGCGACAGGCTCTCGGTATCTTGAAGGGTTTTATTGTTGATCCACTCCTCGTCTACCTGATTGCGATCATGGCGATTGTGTCGGCCGAGGATCGGCGGCGAGTGCTGACAGGGCTCATCCTCGGCGGCGTGGTTGTGGCTGGGTGGGGCATCGTCCAGTCGTTTATGCTCAATGAGCTGCGGGCGCTTGGCCCGTACCGATTTGATCAGGCGGCCTCTGCTAACTACCTCGCCTTGGCCTTGGCGTCGCTCGTTCCTCTGAGCCTCATGCTGCCCATGTGGGGCTACTTTCGGCTGATTGCGCCAGCGATCTTGCTGGTTGCACTGGTGCTGACCGGCTCGAGGGCGGGTGTCGGTGCCGGCATACTCGGTCTGGCTGTGGCAGGGGTGCTCAGTTCTCAAGCTTTCTGGCGGGAGCGTAGCTACCAACTTGGCGCACTCCTGGCTGTTGTGCTGCTCTGTGCTGGTAGTTGGTTGGTTGTTCGGCCAGATTTCACGGTCTCGGGTGACGCAGGTGGGCGCTTGGCAACTAGCAACAACATTCGCTTTGAGATCTGGGGGACGACGAGTGAGTTGATCCGGATGGCCCCGGTCACCGGCCTCGGGTTAGGCAACTACCAGCGTGCCTTTGATGAGCTGACGCACGATCGGGTGAACTACACCGCCTACATTACGCCGAATGCCCGGACCGCTCATAACTTGTTGATCGGCATTTGGACGGAGGCGGGTCTGCTTGGATTGTTGGCGATCGTCGGCGTGCTGGTGCTGGTTGGTACGCGCTTAGTCATCGCGGTCCGTCATGTTAAAGAGCGCTCCCAGGCAGCTCTGCTTGCAGGTGCCTGGACGGTGCTACTCGCTCAAGGCTTGGTTGATATGCCGATTTGGAAAAACGACCTGATGATCGTCTTCTGGCTCTTAGCAGCCGTGGTTGCTTCGCTCCCACGCAAAGAATAGTTAGAGAATTTGGTGTAGCTGCCAGTATTGGTAGAGTCCGTAGCCAAGCAGCAGGCAGAGCAGCCACAAACGAAGATTCATGGTCGCCGCCATTCCCACAGCTCACCATCGGTGGTTGTTGTGGCACGTAGGCTGAGTTGCTCGCGCAGCTGCTGCTGCACCTCGGCAACCGGTGTCAGTGCTTCGAGCATCGAGTTGAGTGTGAACGGTCGCTGGAAGAGCAGGTAGCGAATCCCTTCTGCTTCGAGCGCTTGTTCGATACCACCCAGCGTCTCTAGTGCTGGACGATGGCGTGCTCGAAACCGGATCAGGTCTGGTCCCTCGACATTCAGGTAGAAGGGATTGTGGACGAACCAGAGGACTTGGTCGGTGCCAGTGATAGGAGCAATCTCATTGGTTGGATCGGTGTAAATCCAGTAGCCCGTGTTGTGCGTGAGGTAGTCCGCTCGACTAATCTGGCCGAGTGCTACCTGCCAGCGCTCTCGTTGGCCAGCGCTGTTGAAGTACTCGCGTTTGATCAGGACGGCGTTGGTGAGTACGAAGATTGCAATGCCAAGCATGAGGACATTCCTGAATGCCTTTCCCTGTGCCACTAGCGCGGCGATACCAACCGCGAGGAGTGGGTAGACCACGATACCGTAGCGATCTTCTGGGACCGGATTGTAGCTCCAACCGAGGTTGGTGATCAGTCCAACCAAGACAAGCGCCGTGGTCACCTTGCCCGACTTCGATCGGAGGAAGAGCGCCAGTGGGGAAAGTAAGAGGATCGGATTGAAGAGAAGGAGGTTGTCTACTAACCGGCGGGCAAAGACCTGTGGGTGAACGCGGAGTAGCCAATCGGTTGAGTTCTGGCCACCACCGTAGTGGACGTCGCCCGCGGGCCAGCTGCTGGCAATTCCGAGTGGTGAGCCGGTTGCCTGGAAGACGAGGACGTACCATGGTAAGACAATCATTCCACCGAAGGCAAGGACGATGAGCGTGTCGATGGGGTTGCGTCGGACGAACCACATACCGAGGGCTACAGCTGGCACGAAGAAAATCGCTTGGAGTTTGGTGGCGAGCAGTGTGCCAAGTAAGAGGCCGCAGAGTATTCGGTAGGCGGTCGCTGTTCGTTCCTGGTTGCTTTCGTCGTACCAGAGGAGTGCCGCCAGTGGCAGGGCGACACCGAAGGCACCAGGAAACAAATCGACGTAGGCCGACTGTCCGAGTCGGATGATGGTTGGGGCAGTTGCTAGAACTGTGGTTGCTGCTAGGGCGGCAGTTCGAGTGCTGACTCGTCGGGCCAAGGCGTAGGTGCCGAGCAGAAAGGCTAGACCAGCCAGCCAGTGTAGGAGCTGGGGCAGGGTGCTTTGATGCGCATCGAAGCTCAGTCCAACAGCATAGAACAGGGCGGGTAGCTTTGGCAGGAAGGCGGCGACGTCCTGAATTGATTCGGTGTGGACGGCTAAGGAATGTTCTGCTAGGAAGCGCTGGGCATCCGGCAGGTGGTACCAGGTTGAGTCAAAGCCAACATCGGGCGAAAGTGCTCCAAGGAGCGTCATGAGTGCAGCCGCGGTGAGTACAAGACACCATGCCCAATCGAGGGCACTGAGCGAGCTCGGTCGCTGGATCCCTCGCCACGGCTGTTCCTTGATGGCGAGGCCGAGCATCAAACCGAGCACAACGAAGATCGTTGTTGGTGAGAGTAGGCTCATGAGGCCGAGTCCTGTCAGAACAGCACCAAGGACTGCCCAGCCGACGGTGAGGTTGAGTACCTGTCGCTCGATCCAGTCTTTGGGATGGATGTTGAGGCTACGGAGCGTTGCGCTGCCGAGTCCAGCCGAGGCCAGCCAGATCAATGCCAGGAGTACTAGCCACCCGAGCTGTTGGGCGAGTGGAGCGATCATTCGGTCGTCTTTGGCGGCTGATCCTTTGGTTCAAAGGCCCAGAACTTCATGCCCGAAAAGTTCCATACGATGACGACGCCACCGGCCAGGAGCTTGGCGACGTTGAAGGGCAGGCTGAATTTTCGAAGTAAGAAGTCGTAGATCAAGGCGTTTATTGTTCCGCCGATTGCCCCAGTGATTGCTGACCGGCTCAGTTGGCGGCGCAGGGTGGTGGTGCTTCCCTTGAACGTCCAGTAGCGGTTCCACAGAAAACTATTGGTGAAGGCGACGAGAATCCCAGCAAAGCCAGCTAACCGAGGCGAGACGTGCTGCCAAACAAGGAGGTTCGTCGTGCTGATATCGAGGATGAAGCTGACCACCCCAATTGAGCTGTACTGCGTCAGTTGCCGGAGGGTCCGAGCGTTCAAAAACGAGGAGTGCTCACGCATGCAAGCAGCATAGTCTATGGACGCCTGTTCTCATAGGTCTGGACGGCTGGTAGTAGCCTCACGCATACTAGACTCATGAAGATCGTTCTAGATGCCCGCTTTTGGCGACGAGAGACTGGCGGCATTGGTCGCTACAGCCGCGAGCTGCTGCATGGGTTGTTGGCGCTGAAAACTGATGATCAATTCGACGTCATCCTAACGCCGAAAGACGCAGAGGAGTTTGCGGTTCGCGACAAGCGAGTGACGCCTCATGTTGTTGAGGTTGGCCACTACTCGGTTGCCGAACAGACGAAGCTGCCAGGCATACTCGCAGCACTGTCACCTGATCTGACGCATTTTTTGAACTTTAACCAACCGTTATGGTATGCGGGTAAGCGGGTAACGACCATTCACGATCTGACCGTCAAGTACTTTCCGGTTGGGCGATCGCAGCGCGATCCGATTCGGCGCTTTGCGTTCAATCAAATCATGGCGCGAGCCGCGCACTCCGATGGCGTGATTGCCATCTCGCGCTCAACAAAGTCAGACATTATTCGTGATTTGAAGGTTGAACCAACGACCATTCGGGTCATTGGCGAGGCAGCTGGCCAGGAGTTTGCGCCGTTGACGCCGGCCGAGGCATCGAGCTTTCGGAAGCGAGCGACCAGTGGTCGCCCCTACATCCTGTTTGTGAATCAGTGGCGTCCACACAAGGGTTTGCCGGAGCTCGTGAGGGCCTTTGAGCAATTGAAACAGCACCACAAGCTGCCCCATCAGCTGGTGATCACTGGCCGAGCGAGCCCACACTTTCCTGAGCTCGCCCAGGCGATCGAGCATTCTCCAGTTCGGGCCGACATTCTCACGCCAGGCTTCGTCTCGGATGAGGACTTGCCGAGCTACTACGCTGCCGCTGATGTTCTAGCCTTTCCTAGCTACTACGAGGGTTTTGGGTTGGGGGTGCTTGAGGCGATGCAATCAGGGACGCCCGTTGTCTGCAGTGAAGTCTCGTCCTTGCCTGAGGTGGCTGGTGGCGCAGCGCTCTTTGTTGAGCCAGGGAATGTGGCAGGACTGACGAGCGCACTTTACCGTGTGCTATCGGACGATAAGCTCAGCAGGCAGCTCAGGCAGCTTGGCATTGAGCAGGCCGCACACTTCTCATGGACTAAGACGGCTGAACAGACCTACGCGTTGTACCGCACACTGGCTGCTTAGGGTGCTTATCCCCACGCCCAGGCTTTCAAATACCCGTCATTTCTTCGGTATACTTGAGATCCACTAGCAAGTAACGCAGACGTGGGGCAGGTCTGGTATTGGAGGAAACATGACGGAGTCAGTACGTATACTCGTGGCCGAGGATGAACCAGCTATTGCCAAAGCGCTCGAACTGAAGCTGACCCATGCTGGCTACCAAGTCGTCTTGGCGGCTGATGGTGAGGCGGCTCTACAACAGATTAAGGATGGCAAGTTCGATATGCTCTTGCTTGATCTGATCATGCCGAAAACCGATGGTTTCGGCGTACTCGAGGCGCTCCAAGCCAAGAAAAGCAGGCTCAAGGTGATCGTGCTCACCAACCTTGGCCAAGAAGAGGACCTGGCGCGGGCTAAGAAATTGGGCGCAACGGATTACTTCGTCAAGGCGGATACGCCGATTGCCGATGTTGTCGCACACGTTGAGGGGAAATTGAAGCATGCAGATTGATGACGCCAAGTTACGGGCGATTCTTTTACGGGAAAACTATGTCAGCGAGGTCGACCTGGCGAAGGCCGAGGCATTTTGTCGTGAGCACCATACCCCACTCACCGACTACCTCCAAACCGCTGGTCTCTTAACAGATCAACTGTTTGGTCAGGCGATTGCGGAGTCGCTCGAGATTCCATTCGAAGATTTAGCTGCTCACCCGCCACCTCGCGATCGGGTTTTGCGGTTACCGGCGGCTTTTGTCAAACAGTACCGAGCAATTCTGGCCGAAGAAACCGACAAACAGGTGGTGATCGCGACCGACAGCCCAACTGCCGAAGGTCTTGTTGAAACGGCCACTTCCTTGTTCCCGAAGCGCAGAGTTGTGATTGCCTTTGCCTTGATGGGTGCTATCAATGAGCAGCTGATACATTTCCGTAAGCCGCTCGAATCACGGGCCAGTAAAATAATCGAGGATGGCGAACACATCGCGCCCGAGATCATCGATGCCATCATCGATGATGCCTTAGCCTTTCGGGCCTCAGACATTCACCTCGAGCCGGAAACCGAGGAGGTTATCGTCCGCTTCCGAATCGATGGTGTTTTGCAAGAGGGTGCTCGGATTCCCAAGGAGCATTACGAGTCAATTCTGAATCGTATCAAGGTGCAGTCGCGAATGCGGATTGACGAACACCACGAGGCGCAAGACGGCGCGATTCGCTACGACAAGAACGATCACTTGGTTGATTTGCGCGTCTCGGTTATACCGACGCTCGATGGCGAGAAGATCGTTATTCGCCTTCTCACCGAGTATGTTCGCAGCTTTACGCTCGGTACACTTGGCCTCTCGGTCGAACACCAGCAACTGATCACCAAGGCTGCCAAAAAGCCATTCGGCATGGTGCTAGTGACCGGTCCAACCGGTTCCGGCAAAACCACTACCCTCTACGCCCTTCTTAAAATTCTGAATCGGCCCGAGATTAATATCACTACCATCGAGGATCCAGTTGAGTATAAGGTGCTCGGCATGAATCAAATTCAGGTCGATCCCCTGACGAACCTCACCTTTGCCAAGGGCCTCAAGTCCATCTTGCGACAGGATCCGGATATTATCTTGGTTGGTGAGGTGCGCGACGAGGAAACAGCCGATATCGCCACCAATGCGGCGCTGACCGGCCATCTCCTCTTCACTACCTTCCACGCCAACGATGCAGCAACGGCCATTCCTCGTTTACTGGACATGGAGATCGAGCCGTATTTGTTAGCCTCAACGCTCGAGGTGATTGTGGCGCAGCGGCTGGTGCGCAGGATTTGCACGAACTGCCGCTACAGTCAGACGGTGAAGCGCGAAACGCTCGAGCCACTCTTGCCCAATATCAAGCAGTACTTTCCCGAGGCAATGGTCACCATCTATCGGGGGAAGGGCTGCGAGGCCTGTAACGGCAATCAGTACAAGGGCCGGATTGCCATTTTTGAGTTTATCCACACCACCCCAGCGCTCCAGGAATTAATTCTGACAAATCCATCGGCACAAGAAATTACCTCGCTCGTACGGTCAGAGGGTAGTGTCTCGATGTTCGAGGATGGTTTGAGTAAGGTACGAAGTGGTGTGACGACACTTGAAGAACTTGTACGTGTGGCCGCGCCGCCAAGTACCAGATCCCAATCCGGGATTCGGTCCAAGGCACCAATAGCGAAGCTCTAGGAGGGTGTCGTGGGGCAACCGGCACCAAAGCACAAACAGCAGCGTGGTATCAGCTCGATTGAGCGGCTGACGTTGGGTGCTGAAAAAGACCAATTCTTAGAAAGTTTTGCCCTACTCATCACCTCTGGCATGGGCGTGCTCGTGGCACTCGAAGCCTTGTTAGCTGATGCTCGTTCGAGCACGATGAAACGGGTGATCGAGCAGATGCGTCTAGATGTCGATGCTGGCCAATCGCTCTCAACAGCCTTTGAGGCCTCGGGTATTTTGTCGTCCGATGTGATCTCGTTGGTTCGCATCGGCGAAGAGGCCGGACGTCTGCCCGAAAACCTCAAGGTCATTGCCATCCAACAACAGAAGGAACGGCAGTTTCAGTCGAAGCTAGTGTCGGCGATGATCTACCCAGTATTGGTGTTCAGCGTTACGATTTTGGTTGGATTAGTGATTGCCTGGTTTGTCTTACCTCGACTGTCGCTCGTTTTTGGCCAGCTCAATATTGAGTTGCCGTTCATTACCAAGTTGATGATCGGTTTCGGCCAGTTTTTAGGTCAGTATGGCTTTGTAGCGGTGCCAGCAACTGCTGTTGCTTTGATACTGGGCATGTATCTGATCTTCTTTGCCACGCAAACGAAGATCATCGGTGAACGTTTGATCTTAGCCATTCCAGGACTTCGTAAGATCATTATCGAGGTTGAGCTGGCTCGTTTCGGCTACATTATGGGTACACTCCTGCACGCAGGCTTGCCGGTCGTCGAGACGCTCCAATCGATTGCGAACTCGACACCAACCGCTAGCTATCGCAAACTCTACCAGCATCTCAAAAGTAGCATCGAGGAGGGCAACTCATTCCGTAAGAGCCTCGACAGCTATCCGGGAACGCGCCAGTTGATCCCAATTCCCATTCAACAGCTGATTAGCGCTTCAGAAATGTCAGGCTCACTCTCCGAGTCGTTTTTGAAGATCAGTAGTGTCTACGAAGAGAAGACCGACGTGACGACGAAGAATTTGGTCGTGATTATCGAGCCAATCTTGCTCGTTGTTGTTTGGCTGGGAGTCGTACTGGTCGCTGTTGCGGTTATCATGCCGATTTATAAGCTGGTAGGTGACTTTAATACGGGTACCAGTACTACGCCCACGCCGCCAGTCGACAACTCTGCACCAGCAGCCTTGGCGCCAGGTGAGACCGATGGCTATGCGATTACCGGACCAGCTGATTCGCAACCAGTCGAACCAGTGGTGCTGGGCGCTCATGACCAGATTGATCCCCTATTAGTAGATGCCGGCCAGTTATTGCCAACAGCGACCGTTATCGAGTCAGCCGAGTTTAGTACGCTCAATGTTCGATCCGAACCATCCACGACCGCATCGGTTATCAAGCAGCTCCATACTGGCGAGACCTATCCAGTTATAGAAACCAATTCGACCTGGACCAAGATTCAACTGACACAAGGAGGGACGGGGTGGGTAGCCAGTCAATACATCACGCTGTTGCAGCCGTAAGACATCGTCTATTCGGCAGGCAGGGATTCACCTTACTCGAGGTGCTATTAGTTGTCTCGATTATTAGTGTGATTGCTGGCTTCGCTATTCCAGTTTTTCAATCCTTTCAAGTAAAAAACGATTTAGATATTGCTGCGAATACGATTGCCGCCTCCTTTCGACGCGCGCAGACCCTGGCGACTTCGAGTGAGGGTGATAGTCAGTGGGGTGTGCACATCGTTACGGGTTCAATTACCCTTTTTCAGGGTACCAGTTTTGCCGCTCGCAATGCTGCGTACGACGAGGTGTTTACGGTGTCAGCCACGATTACACCAAGTGGTGTTGGTGATGTGGTGTTCGATCGTCTGACTGGTGAGGCCTTGTCGACCGGCACGGTGACCCTGACCGCCTCAACCGGCGTGGTTCGGACGGTGGCCATCACCAGTAAGGGCACGGTGACATACTAATGACGAATTCGAAGGGATTTTCGCTGGTTGAGGCCATGTTAGCTGCGGGCGTCTTATCGCTGATTGTGACGACGCTGGCCGGTGCCCTGGTCTTTGGTGAGCAATCATCGGTTGGTGCTGGCAAACGGAGCCGAGCGACCGAGCTGGCCGAAGAAGGGATCGAGGCGGTCCGTTCCATTCGCGACCAGGCCTTTAATGAGCTGCAGTATGCTCAGAGCGGCGTCACCATTTCGAGCAACACTTGGGCTTTCCTAGGCGAAGCCACCAGCGAGACGATCGATGAGTTTACGCGTACGACGAACTTTGCTGATGTCTG
>JBBUCD010000025.1:0-5872 GCA_038057955.1 Patescibacteria group bacterium
TCCTTTGACGGCGAAGATGAGCTACCATCCAAAACCAACTATTTTATCGGCAACGACCAATCCAAGTGGCAGTCGAACATCCCAAACTACCAGGCTATTCTTGCCGAGAATGTCTACCCAGGCATCAACCTCAAGTACTACGGTACGAACTCACAGTTGGAACACGACTTTATTGTTGCACCAGGTACCGATCCTAGCCAGATTGCCTTCTCCTTTGAAGGACAGAACGAGCTAACTCTTGATGGCAATGGCAATCTTGTTCTCAAGGCAGGTGACGACCAGCTGACGATGCAGGCGCCGGTTTCGTATCAGGATACAGACCATGGCCGACGTAATGCAGTGACGAGCTCCTTCAATGTTGCAGAAGACAAGACCGTTCGAATCGCACTCGGCAACTACGACCTAACAAAGCCACTCGTCATTGACCCGGTCCTAATCTATTCAACCTACTTGGGTGGGAGTGGAAGCGAGCGCGGTGTTGGCATTACTGTTGATGCATCCGACAATGTCTATGTGATGGGCTTTACTGGTTCGACTAACTTTCCAACCGCATCACCCTTTCAAGCAGCCAGCGGAGGCGGTACAGACGTATTCGTGAGTAAGTTCAATCCGACAGGATCCGCCTTAGTGTATTCCACATATCTTGGCGGGAGTGGGGCCGATAGCGGTAATGGAGTCGTGGTTGATCTGAGTGGTGCAGCGTATCTGACTGGCGAAACGACCTCAACAAATTTCCCTACTTCCTCGCCATTTCAAGCGGCAAATGCTGGCGGCACCGATACGTTCGTGACCAAATTGAACGCCGCTGGTTCAGCATTGACTTACTCGACTTACCTCGGCGGAACTGCTTTTGATAAGGCTTTCGGGATTGCACTCGATAGCTCGAATAATGCGTACTTAGCGGGAACCACGAATTCCTCAAACTTCCCCACGTCATCGCCGTTCCAGGCAACTCCAGGGGGAGCAGGTGATGTGTACGTCACTAAGTTTAACGCCGCTGGCTCAGCCCTGACATACTCAACATACCTTGGTGGGAGTGCATTCGATACTGCTTACGATCTCACCGTTGATACGAGTGGGAGTGCCTATATAACGGGATACACGCTTTCAGGAAACTTCCCAACCTCCTCACCGTTCCAGGCTGCGAGTGGTGGAGCAGAAGACACGTTCGTCACCAAGTTTAATGCTGCTGGCTCAGCCCTGACATACTCTACGTACCTCGGCGGGAGTGGCCTTGAATCGGGTGAGGGTGTCGATGTCGATAGCTCCGGCAATGCGTATATCGTTGGTCAGACCGGATCAAGTAATTTCCCCACCAGCTCACCATTCCAGGCAGCAAATGCGGGTGGCATTGATAACTATGTGACCAAGCTAAACGCAGCTGGCTCCGCCTTGACGTACTCAACATATCTCGGTGGAAGTGGGACTGATTATGGATTGGGAGTGGCTGTCGATACGACTGGCAATGCTTACACGACCGGCTTAACGGACTCTACCAATTTTCCAACTTCATCGGCCTATCAAACGAGTAATGGCGGCTCTGACGATGCATTTGTCACCAAGCTCAACGCTGCTGGCTCCGCGCTGACGTACTCAACGTATCTTGGTGGAAGCGCGAGTGATTTTGGGATGCATGTGGCGCTAAGTTTAGACTTTGATGTATATGTCGCTGGTCAGACCTCGTCAACTAATTTTCCAACAACGTCAGCATTTCAGAGTAGTAATGGAGGTAGCTCGGATGCCTTTGTAACATTGCTGACCGAACATTCCGTTATCCTCTCTGCCCAGGTGAATCCAACCCTCACTTTCACCGTCAATAGCACCAGCTGCCCACTTGGTACACTCTCAGTGACACAAACCCAATTCTGTACTTACACGATCACGGCCGCCACCAATGGTACGAGTGGTTACACCATTTCGTACCTAGCTGCCACTACCTTGACCAGTCCAGCAACAGATACGATCAGCCATCTTTCGTCACAGACAGCATCATCGCTAGGGAGTGAGCAGTTCGGCTTCAACTTACGTGCCAACACGGCCGCTGGCTCAAACACATCGGTCGACTTCGGTGCTGATGCATCTGGTGGCGCTGGCACGGTCGCGGCCAACTACAACACGATTAACCAGTTTAAGTTGAACACGTCTGGTGAAACGATTGCCTCAGCAACTGGCCCGTCCGTCGCCACAATCTTCACGGTCGGGACGATCGCGAATATTGCTTCGAGCACCGAAGCCGGTGCGTATACAACAACGCTCACCTACAACATTGTCAGCGGCTATTAGGTTGTTTCTTCCTGTAAATCTGGGTAGACTGCGGTAACTCATGAAAGAAACAACGCAAAAATCAGTTCCGGCACTTGAGATTACAGATCTCACTAAACGGTACGAAAAAGCTACGGCCGTAGACAAGTTGACGCTGACAGTACAACAAGGGGAGTTCTTCGGTTTCCTTGGTCCGAACGGTGCCGGAAAATCCTCAACGATCCACTGCATTACCGGCATTGCCAAGATCACCAGCGGTTCGATCCGCGTCTTTGGCTATGATGTGGAGACCAACTACCGAATTGCGCGTGCCCAGATTGGTTTGGCTCCGCAAGAGTTTAATATGGATATCTTTGCCCCGACCTGGAAAATTCTCGACTACGTTGCGGGTTACTACGGTATGCCAAGTGAGGAACGAAAGATTAGAATTGATGAGTTACTGGAACGGTTTGAACTCAAGAAACATCGGGATAAGCAGTTTCGAGAACTGTCTGGTGGCTTGAAGCGACGAGTCATGTTGGCTCGAGCAATGGTTCATAATCCGAAACTGTTGATTCTCGACGAGCCAACGGCCGGGGTAGATGTTGAGTTGCGGCACGAGCTGTGGAACTATCTTCGCGAGCTCAACAAAGAGGGCAAGACGATCATTCTTACCTCGCACTACCTTGAAGAGGTGGAGTTGCTCTGTGAGCGCGTAGCAATTATTAACCAAGGAACAATCGTTGCCGATCAAAGCATGGCAGCCTACACCAAGGGCGGGAAGCGGCTCGAAGAGACGTACCTCAAGCTTACGAAGGGGTTACATGCTTAGTAACTGGATTGGCTTGGGGATGATGGTTCGGCGTGAGATCGAACGCATGAATAGTGCAGTGATTCAAACGCTCGTGACGCCCTGGATCAGTGCCTTGCTCTACATCTTTATTTTCGGACGTGTCGTTGGCAGCCAGATCACTATTCCAGGCGACTACACCTACATCGACTTTGTCTTGCCCGGTATCCTCATGATGAACCTCATCAGCTCCTCATTTGCCCACACTAGCTTTTCGGTCTACTTTGCTCGCTTTACCAAGAATGTTGAGGAGCTTTTAGTTGCGCCGCTTTCGTACTGGGAGATCATCTTTAGCTACACCATCGGCGGGATTATTCGCGGTCTGGCAGTTGGTGCTGGTATCTACGTGATTGCCATTCTGTTTAGCGCGGCAACGATCAATCATCTTGGGCTATTCCTGTTCTACTCGATTGCCGTCTCGGCCATTTTCTCGTTGGCTGGCATTGTTGTTGGGTTGTGGGCAAAGAGCTTTGAGCAGCTCTCGGTCTTGAGTGTCTTTCTGTTTACGCCACTGACGTTCCTTGGTGGCGTCTTTAACTCGATTGATCTATTCCCCGAACAACTACAACAACTCATCCGTTTGAACCCATTCTTTTACTTTATCAGTGGCATCCGCTACTCAATGATTGGGGTACAGGAGTCGAATCAATTCGGTGGTGTTGTGTTGATTCTGATACTCCTGATTGGTTTTGGATTCTTTGTTCGTTCGTTGTTTCAACGCGGCTACGGTATCAGGGTATGAAGATCATCCTGATAGTGGTGTTGGTATTGTTGGTTGGAGTACTTGTCTACTACCACCTCCGCATTCGCCGTTTTGTTGCCAATGCGGGTCCACTGCATGATGCGGCTGACCAATTTGCGACCGATTATTTTCTTGGCGATGCGACGAAACCGCAACTTGAGTACGTCGCCTTAGGCGACAGTACTGCCTATGGCGTTGGCGCATCAAGCATTGAAAAGACCTACACCCATGCCTTGGCGACAGCGATCGCGGCCAACGGGTACTACGTCCACGTTCGAACATTCGGTCGTTCTGGCGCGCAACTTTCAGAGGTGATCAAGGTACAGCTGCCAAAGGTGCCCGAGCGGGTGGACCTGGTCACCATTTCGGTGGGCGGCAACGATGCGACACACCTGACCGTGCCGACAACCTACCGTGCGCTGACCGATCAGTTGTTCAAAGGTCTGGCGGCTAAGCAGCCTCGGGAAGTGGTGATTGGTAGCACAACTGATATGGCGCTGACGCCGGCCATTCCGCCGATTGCCCGCAACGTTGTCGGCTTGTTTGCTGAACGGCAGAATCGTGAGATGCGGCCAGCTGCACTGCAGGCACACGCGGCCTATGTTGATCTGTACACCTACGCCAAACTTGATCGCCCAAGCTTGTATGCCAGTGATCTGTTCCACCCTGGCGATGATGGTTACGCTAAGTGGATTCCGCTCTTTGTTGAGGCAGTCTCATATACTCATGCCCAGCCATCGGCTCAGACCGAGTGAGGTAGGGATTTGTGTTTGTCCTTGGGGCGTAGTATTGTTTTCTAAAGTACGAAAAGGAAGGAGAATCTCTATGGCAGAACAGGTGTTGACGGGCATTGCGGCTGCTCCAGGTACCGCGCAAGGTGCAGTGACAGTTATCACGGGCGGTCAGGGTTTTGATGACTTTCCTGCTGGAAACATCATGGTTACCGACGCAGTTCACCCGGCCCAAGCAAATGTTGTGAAAACGGCGGCGGCACTGGTCACCGATAGTGGCGGTAAGACATCGCACGCCGCCATCTTTGCCCGAGAGGCGGGTATTCCGTCAGTTGTTGGTTTGGCTGGTGCAACACAGACCCTAAAAGCTGGTATGACGGTTGTCGTTGATGGTGATGCGGGTACGGTAACCGTTACGCAGTAACACCCATGCGCTTACCGAGTGCGACGACATTTATCTGGCTGACGTGTTTTGCGGCGCTTGTTGGCTGGTTTTTCTATAATCGCTACCAGACGCCGTGTCATCGGACACTTGAGTATGCCATCGGTCAGTTTGATACGCGATTTGGCGAGAGTGAGGCAGATTTCAGACAAGCACTTGAATCTGCTGCAGCTGTCTGGGAAGAGCCGACTGGCTTTGATCTTTTCACGTATAATTCGCAGGCTGACTTTAAGGTTAATCTGATTTTTGATGAGCGACAGCAGACGGTGAATGAGCAGAATCAGCTAGAGGATGAGATCGTCTCTGGGTCAGAGAGTTTTGAGACGCAGAAAGCTCAGTACGATTCGAAGCGAGCCGAATATGAGCGTCGATCGGCGAAGTTGTCGGAACAGATTGCATTCTACAACGCCAACGGCGGGGCTCCGCCAGAAAAGCATGCTGAGCTTGAGTCGGAGCGCCATTCGTTGAATAAGCTTGCTGATAGCTTAAATACCTTAGCCGACCAGCTGCAGGTTCATGCAGGTGCGCTTAACTCAAAAATTGAATCCTTCAATACGCATGTCGGCCATGTGTTTGACCAAGCCAACTACACTGGGGATGAGATTAACTTATACGAGTTTGAGAATCAGCAAGATTTGGTGCTCGCACTGGCTCATGAATTTGGTCACGCACTGACCATTGAGCATGTGTCTGATCCGAAGGCAATCATGTACTACTTGCTTCAAGAGCAGAACGCCGAGCAGCCTCGACTTGCCGAGGCTGATGTCAATGCGCTCCAACAAGCCTGCACGCCACGCTCTGCAACGGACTGGTTTAGAGGACGTTCATGAATTTTCGCACCATTCCTCCGTATATGCTGTTTGCTG
>JBBUCD010000026.1:0-10399 GCA_038057955.1 Patescibacteria group bacterium
TGCCTTCAATGTCATTCACGGCACCTTTGGCGAGGATGGACAGCTGCAATCCATTCTTGATCAACAGGGAGTGAAATATACCGGTGAGGATGCCGAAAGTAGTCGACTGGCATTCGATAAGATACGCACAAAAGAACGGCTGATTGAGCAAGGTATTCCGACTGCCCGTTATGAAATCTTGACCGGGAGCGATACGCCTTCCTTACCACTACCGATCGTCATCAAAACACCCAACCAAGGCTCGAGCGTTGGTGTGCATATTGTGAAGAATACAACCGACCTCCAGACAGCCCTCGCCGACGCCCGATCGTTCGACACAACGGTTCTTGTCGAAGAATACATCCAAGGACGAGAATTAACTGTTGGGATTCTTGGCGAGCAAGCGCTGCCTGTGATCGAGATTCTACCGAAAGAAGGATTCTATGACTGGCAGGCGAAGTATCCATTCCTTCACGGCGGCACTGGCGCCGATCACGCTTGCCCCGCCTACCTAACCGACGCCGAACGCGACCTCGTCCAACACACTGCGCTCGCGACCCATCGCGCACTCGATCTTCAAACCTATTCGCGCGTCGATATCATTTTGAGCGCCGACGGGACACCCTATGTGCTCGAACTCAACACCATTCCCGGCATGACACCATCGAGTCTTCTGCCAGAGGCTGCCGCTGAAGCAGGGATCGACTATCCGGCGCTCTGCAAACACATTATCGATCTATCACTTGCGCGATATAATTCAATTACAAGGAGAGCTACACGATGAATCCCATCCACAAAGACATTGAAGCCTACAATGATACCCAGGAAGGTAACAACCGCGAGATCTGCATAAAACTAGCCGACGAAATCCAACGGGGCTTGCCCGAAGCAGAGAACAAGATCTGGCATAAGGGTCCGGTCTGGTTTCTGGACGGTAATCCGATCGTCGGCTACTGGGTCAGAAAGAAGGGCGTCCAGTTACTGTTCTGGAGCGGCCAGTCGTTTGATGAACCCAATCTTAAACCAGAAGGCTCATTCAAGGCTGCCGAGGCGAACTACACCGAGACTAATCAGATCGATACCAAGGATCTCGCTCGCTGGCTCAAGAAATCCGAAGAGATCCAGTGGGACTACAAGAATATCGTCAAGCGCCGCGGCCTGCTCGAGAAACTAAAATAGAACGTACATCACCGATCTTTTGTGAGTGCGTACGCCTGGCGAATGTACTCGATCAAACTGCCATCAAGTTCCTCGGGAGAACCTAACACGATCTCATTGTGATATCGATTCGCTGATACCTGCTCAACTTTCTTGATGCGTGGATCATCTACCGACTGATTGGTGACAATATTCAGCAGTAGACCTGCCTTCCGCGGGTGAATACCCAGGAATGCTCGGCCATGGGTGATATGCAGCGAGGTTTTCTTCACTTCAACCTCAAACGGCCCAATTTTCTTCAGCGTCTTCAGTAGTACCTCGTAGATCTCAGCGCTCACGCTATCAGCCTGAATCTTTCCTAAGCCAGTTTCATTCATAGAGCTTCCCTTTCGCATCTAAAAGTTTTCTACTTTGCGGCCCGCCATAGGTATTCAAACTGCTGCCGCTGCAGGTCTGCAATCGTACTATTGGTGATAATCGTGGCAAACGGTTCATGCTCCGAGTGCGCAATAAACATCACTGTGTCGCCAATCAGGATCAGCTCCAAGCGCGGATCAAACGACGCCGTCGGTAGAAACCGAGTTTCCCGCAGCTCGACCTTGTCGCGCGGCTGGACGCTTCGGTTGCTGGGCGTATCAGGCAGAATCGCCTTGACACTAACCCGATGTTTCACCCGATCGGCCATGTAATCGTGAATCCAGCCTTCAAGAATGACAAGAACATCAGCAGTGCCGTAAAGCAGCATCTCACTACCCTTGGGCTGATCCAGCGTTGAGCGGTACGCTTCCTTCACGCCTTCCACACCCTCAAGCAATCGCACCTCAGGCTTTTGGCCGCTCTTACTCGCAAGAGCATCGAGATCACCAAGATATTTCTGCAGCCTATCCTGGCGGGTCGCAACCCGCTGCAAGAGCTGCTTGGGACTCAACACGCTATATCGCGCAGCCTTCTTTCCCTCAGTCCGGCTAGCAAAGCCTCGAAATGTCAGCTCGTCAAGCAAGACGTAACAGGTGGGGCGCTTGACGCCGCTTTTGCGGGCAATATCCAAGACCGTACTTGGCCCCAACTCGAGGGTTGCTAGGTATACCTGGGCCTCATTCTCAGAGAGTCCAACCCCGCTCAACACCTCAAAAATGTCTGCTGAGTATGTTGTCATAAGTATTGACACTATAGCTATTATTCGTTCGAGAGTCAATGATCTACAGTCAATTCTAACCTGTTATACTGCTGTTTTAAGGTTAGAATTCTGAAGATAGCATAGTCAATATTATTGACAATATAGCCATTCCGCGGTATGCTACCCCGTTACGCTGTAGCACTAAAGAGACTGCGTAGCACCACTTAACAATTTAATACGGGTAGAAGCCGCAGGTGGGACACGCCACCGGGCTTTGGAGTAGTTATGAACATTGTGGAATGTTTAAATTCCGATTCAAGCGAAGTTGGTTTGATTGCTCTTATTGAACGCGAGGACTATTTGGCTGCATGTTGCTACCTTCATCGCTGTTGTATGACATGCAACAGTACTATTTATGAGACGCTGATGAAAATTTCGTCTGAGCGAAGACTAGCTTGGTGGGGTGATTCACATCATGATAAGAATGCAGGATTCATAGTCTCGGATAATTTCATCATCGGCTCGGAGTACGTTGATTCAGATTGTCAAATCATCAGCCACGAAAAGAATCTGATGGCCCCGAAAACATGGCGCGAGGTGCTGCAGCAGAGAATTGGCATTGTCAACGAGGAGATTAAACAGGAAAACGAGTCATTTGAAGGATGGCACAGAATTAAATCCCTTCGAGCAACTTGTGATGTACTTGGCATTCGAACTTCTCCCCAAAAGCTAGGATGTGACGATTTACTAATTCGCTCGAAGATGCTTATCAATGGTGCTGTTCACGCTGACATTGGTAGGCTTGGTCGTGGTTTGATACATGTAGTTGAGAGCGGTACTGGAGGAAAGTATGCCGCGTTTGATTCTCTTTCCAGAAAATCGAATGAGTTGCTTTTTCAATTTGAGAACTTTTCGGCTGCGATTGCAGAAGGAGATCTTTTCCACGCTGGAATACCACTTCTTTCCCTAGATAACTGGGGAAACGAAGCAAGAGAGTCCTGGGATAAACTTCCTCACAGAGCTCGAAATTGCTTCAGTTATAGATGGCAAGAAAACATGGAATATGCAATGAGTTTAAAAAGTTAGAGCCCCGGAGCAATCCGGGGTCTTTTTTTTGTTCAGAATCTAAAACTGCTGCGTTTTCCAAAGCTGGGCGAAGCGGCCTTTCTTTTTAAGTAACTCGTCGAAGCTACCTTCTTCGATCAACTTCCCACCTTCAAGGACGAGGATGCAATCCATCTCACGAATGGTCGAGAGGCGGTGAGCAATGACGACCGCGGTGACTGACTTAAAGACATGGTGGAGCGAATCCTGGATCTTCTGCTCGGACTCGGAATCGAGGTGAGAGGTGGCTTCATCCAGCAAGAGCAAGTCGGGTTGCTTAAAGACCGCCCGCGCAATCCCAACCCGCTGCTTCTCGCCACCAGACAGCTTCACACCCTTCTCGCCAATCAGCGTTTGATCGCCTTTTGGCAACCGACCCATGAAATCCGTAACGTGGGCGATCTGCAATGCCTGCTCAAACAACTTCCCGTCTCTCGCCTTCTTACTATTGGCAATCGTCACATTCTCCTTGAGCGAGAAGTTGAAGACCTCGGTATCCTGTAACACAACTGCTGTATGTTCAACGAATGATGATCGCTTAATTTCCCGTAATGGAGTCTTGTCGACCAAGATTTCACCCGTATAGTCCTCGTATTCCTTCAAGAGTAACTTGAACAAGGTCGACTTCCCTGCGCCAGATAGCCCCACAACCCCCAACTTTTCGCCACGCTTGATGGTAAAGCTCAACCGCTTCAACACCTTGTCATCACCATAACTAAAACTCACGTCCTTGAATGAAATGGACTGCCAATGCTTCGGGAATGATTTCTCGCCACGGGCCTCAATACCAATTGGCTCGTGGAGTATCTGTACTAGTCGAGCAATGGAAAGCCGGGCAACCTCAAGCCGAATCGTTTGGTCGGCAATTCGCCCAAGGGATGCCCAAATCTCGGTGAAGTAGCCGTAGACAAGGATCAGGAATCCAGCCTCGTATGTTCCGTTGAGAATGTTTCGAATGACATAGATCAGCAAGCCAATGCGGAATAATTGGCCCCAACTATGAATCACCAAGTCACGCGTGCGAAACCGCTGAATTCTGATCTGAATCTTTTCAAATAACGTACTATTCAGCTGCTGCATCCGACTCATGATGCTGCCACCAAAACCTAGAACCTTGACCGTCCGAATGTTATTAACTGCCTCAAACTCTAAACCGCCCACATTTTCTTCGGCTTGATTGACGGCATCAACCGTTGTAGTTGCCCGTTTGGTCATGAATTCAGAGAGGACAAAGTAGGAAACAAGGAAAACAACCATCCAAGAACCGATCAGCCCATCAACAGCGCCAATGATGGTAAGTGCGCCGACAAATCGCACGATGCCGGGCAGCAGGCTATCAATCCAAAGATCAAGGAGCATTTCAACGAAATTGCTTCCGCGCTGGATCTTCTTGATCTTATTGCCGGCATTCTCGCGCTCCTGCCACGCCAAATCGAGCTTAAGCATGTGTCCCACTGCTATCATCTCCACATCAAGCGCCAACCGCTCGCCAATCTGGTAACCGATGTACTTGGCAATCTGCTGACTGACGTAGTGGAAGATAGAGAGCCCAATCCAAGCAACAACCAACAAAGACAGCTGTTCCTGAGACGCCTGCACTCCCGAGGCAGACAGCAGGGTGACAATCTTGGCGAGCGCATACGTTGGATAGAGCCAGGAGATTTCTGACAACAGCAAGATGAAGCTCGCTGCAAGAAATCGAGCCCGGTACTTCCCGAGCCACCGCCATAAATCGCGGATCAGATCCCAGTTGGAATAGGTGTCAACGAATTGCGTTGATTTCGAAGCAGCCACGGATCAACCAGAACTACGCTTCAACCTGCTCGGCAACACGAGATTCAAGGGGCTTTTTCTGGTCGATATACCACTCACCGATAACTCGATCAACGTTCAAGCTTTTTAACATTGAGTAGCTACTTGGGGTTCGACTTCTATATTTATCCATCTCAAATGTAAGCATGGTGCGAACTCTTGCTTCGTCTTCTACGACTTTCAGCGCAGTGCCTGACAGAGATTTTTTGATTGATCGGATCTCATCTTGACGTAGGTGTTCGGCATTTACAGACGACTCAAGTTCATACGCATCTTGTAGTAGTTTGTCGCGGTCCGTCATCGTTTCACTTTCAATTGTTTTTCTAGTTTACGAACTTTAGGCTGCAGCTTTTTGAGCGCTATCAGATCCCTGCCAACCTCAAACTGATCACCCTGAATCATCTCGGTACGCTTATCGATCTTTGCTGAGAGTCGAGCTTCTGTCGCGTCAAGATCTGACTTCGATGCCATTCTTGATTCTATTAAATTTGCACGAGCGTCAATAACGTCTTTTATCTTTTCGAGATCACTCTGGGTCAATGTCATACAACTATTCTAGCACACAGTCTTTGGGCGATTTGTCGTCGCGGAGGCGGATGAATGAGGGGGCACGCAGCCGCGTACCAGCAGACGGTACACGGCGGGGAGACGCGCCTTTGGTCAGTTCGAGGTACTCAACTTCGCAGACTACTTTGGGTTTGACCCAGGTGTAGGCTTTGGTGCCGTTGTAGGCGACTGGTGGTTTGGCGGCTTTGATCTTCGACAACTCCTTCAGGAGATCGGCAAGAAAATCATCGGTGAAGCCAGTGCCGACGCCACCAAGGTAGGTCAACTCACCTTTATGATAGGCACCGAGGGCTAGGGCCGAGATGACGCGCTTGCCAGTGGTGTAGCCGAGAATTACGGCGTCGATGGTTTTGAGAAATTTCACCTTCCGCCAACGGTCAGTCCGCTCGCCTGGTTGGTAGTGGCTGGCCGCATCTTTGGCCATCACCCCTTCAAGTTTCCGTCGCTTGACTTCCTTCCAGAGTGGCTGGCCATGCTCGGACCAGAAGATCTGCTCGATGTGATGAGCGTTGCGGATCGTATCGGCCAAGATCTCTTTGCGTTCTGTGAGTGGTCGATCGATGAGTACCTCGCCATCCTTCTCAAGCACATCAAACACTACATAGGTGGCCGGCAGTGTCTTCATTCGCTCCTCAATCAGCCCCTCATCATCGACGTGGTCGCGCTTAGCGAGCGAGACGAAGTCTGGTCGACCCTCGGCATCATAGACCACGATCTCACCATCTAAAACGCATTGTTTAGCCCGGATGTGTTTACGGACATGGAGGAATTCAGGGTACCGGTGCGTCAAGTTCCGCCCATTTCGATTGATGAAGGTCAGCTGGTCGTCCTTGAGATACATGATCGCCCGCGTCCCATCGAGCTTGGGCTCAAAGAGCCAGCCTTTCTTTTTGAGATCTGCCTGCTCGCCAATAGAGGCCAGCATCGGTTCGTACTGCATTTACTTGACGCTCGCCTCGAGCGCGTCCATCAGGCTCTTGTGGGCTGGTCGCTCGGGTTCAGCCTCTACCTTCACCTTCTTGCCGTGGGCCAGGTGCTCGAGCTTCTCGGCAAAGTGATCCTTGTAGCGATTGAGTTCGATGTGCTTCTTAGCGTGCTTACTAATGATTTCTTTGGCGAGCGCTAGTTCGCCTGCCTCGAGCTTAACCGCTTCACGGATCTCTGGGGCGCCTTCGAGCGAGGCGATCTCATCGACGTAGTGGAGTGTCGTCAGAAAGAGCGCCCGCGATCCATCAACGGCCTTGATCGCCGCCAAGTGCTCTCGCTCGTGCATCACAAAGCGCGCCAGCGCAACCTGCTCGGTATCAAGCAAGGCTTCGTAGAGCAAGCGGTAGGGCTTAGCAGCGGTCGTAGCGCCTGGGAGCAAGAAGTAGTGCTTGTCGATCCAGTAGGTCCGAATCTCCTCGTGCGGGTAGAAGCCCTCGATCTCGATCGTCTCGGTTTTGTGAGGCTTCAAGGAGTCGAGCTTCTCTTTAGTGAAGAGGTAGTACTTATTGTGCCCAACCTCCATCCCCTTCATCACCTCGTCCCAAGGCACGTCGTGCTCGCCCTTCTCGCACCAGCGTTTGTAGTGCACCGGTACCTGGTGCTCTTCGCAAAAGAGCGAAAAATGCTCCTTCTCCTGCGTCTTAATCGCCGAGACGAGCTTGACTGGAATCGAAACTAGGCCGAATGAGATATTGCCAGTCCAAATTGCGTGCATGAGACCCTCCTACTACTACATCTAGCCTTCGCCTATAGTGTTAATGTCTAGAAATTAATGCCAGAAATAGCACGACTCCCAAGACACTCAAAGAGATAACAATCAAACCAACAATTGCACCCCAAAAGTAAGCATGTTCATTGTGCCTTCTCCATCTCATGATGCCATAGCCAATATTAATAATAACGACAATTGGAATGCTGATATTAATCAGTATAGGCAAATTAAAATTACTTGATGAATCAGGCAATTGATTAACCAAAATCACTATAGCTATTAGGATAGCATTTGGAAGTAATCCAAGGAAAAATAGATTTTGCGGGCTCATTCTTGATAGTCCAATTAGTTGGTCTTAGTAAATAGCTCAACCTGATTAGCTGTTAAACAAAAGAATGATCCATGCAAGAAATGCGATCGTTACAGCGATAACAGACAGCACGCCGATCAAGAAACCTTTGCCTCGCTTTGGAGCCAAGGCCAACCCTACCACCACGGCGACAACATCGGTGACTACGATAATCACAAACATTGTAATAACTTCCGAAATAACTCCACCAATCCCATCATTTGGATCACGTTGCAGATAAAAGAAAAGGGGTACGGTAAAATACTCAAGCGCATAGAGCAAAAGCAAAAAACTCAGGCCAAGGAACACATCAGATATTCGAATGCCTAACTTTTGATTCATCTGACGGCCCAGTAACAGTTCATGATCCCTCCTGCGCTTGATCTACCCTACCGCTCGATCTCGATTCAGGCAACCGGCTTTGGACTATTTGTAATATACGCATCCAACTCATCATTTAGTCTAGCTACATATTCTTTCGCTGGAGAATCTTCGCAACTCTCTAAAAAGCTACGGATATACACGCAGTATTCATTGTGTGTAAATTTGGGAAGATCGTTTTCCCCCGCGAATGAATCATTAAACGTTGCTAGATGCGAGGCAAAGTCGGCCAACTTAATTAGTTTTCCACCCTTTGAAATATGTTTAATTTTTTCGTAATACTCTTTTTTCTGTTGGGCGTTATAGTTTTTAGGGTGAGAAACTTCTTCAACCAAATTAGCTACGCTTTTTGAGAAAACCTCGGAAATCTCTTCATAGGTAGTCACGGTATTTTCTAGCGTGTCATGAAGAATTCCAGCGACAAGCACCTCTTCATCCTGCACATGAAATTTATTCTTTAGAATCTGATACACCTCGAGGAAGTGGTTTTCAGTTCCAGCTTCTTGGAATTTCCTCGTTGCAAATTTCTTTGCTACATCAATCATCTATACCCGACTGATTTCGAGATGCTCCACTCGTACTGGTAGATCTTTGAGTTTCTCGAGATCTTCGACTACCGCAGCATGATCACCTTGAAGCATCGTCTTTACGTTCTCAATCTTGATTGCAAGTCTTTCTTCGGATTGCTGTACGTTCTCCTGAACAACCAATTCCATCCGCGTTTCAGACTCCGAAATCCGCTGATCAACATACGTCCGAGTCAGCTCAACACCAGCCGAAACAACCGCCTGAATTTTATCGAGATCTTCATCGGTCAGTGACATGCTTGCATTTTACCAAGCAAGACGTTGTCAATCCAATCGCGTAGATCGGATCCTCCTAGGATACTACATTGATTAGTACCTAGATTTCTGATGCTCAAACAATAGCTTGATGCACTATTGAAAAAATCCGCTCCTTGTTGCATACTTTGCCGGCTATTTGATTTGAATGGCAATAAATCTAAGGAATTTAATATTGTGCGTGAAGGGTACAGTACAGATGAACTAATCGTGCAATGGAGTGAGCGTCAAACCGCAGCAGTACAAAACATCATTTATTTGGCCTGGCTTCACAATTCCCTCGACGAAATTTACGGTCAACTTCAAAAGCTACCGAAAGAAGTGCGAGGAACTGTCAAAAAGCCACTGGATACTATTAGCATAATAATTGGGGCTCTTCGATCTCGAATCGATCTAGAGCAGGGACAACGAAAAGTATGCGACGAAAGATGCGAATCTCTACTACAGTCACGAGAAATCGGAACAAAAAAAGAAAAAGGATCGTCTGGTCCAAAAAAGCAACGCTCATCCAGACACAAGAATGTATCCAGCACCTAAACGCCCCGAATACTCGGGGCGTTCTTCGTAAGAATAAGAACTATTTCGCTAACTGCCCAACCATCTCCACAAGGCGCATCGAGTAGCCGAATTCGTTGTCGTACCAGGCGAAGACTTTGACTAAGTTGCCGACGACTTGGGTAAGCGAGAGGTCGATGATGGCCGAGTGGGGGTTGCCGACGATGTCTGAGGAGACGAGCGGTTCGGTGGTGACTTGTAGAATGCCTTTATAGCGGTCGGAAGCGGCGGCATCGGTGAAGGCCTGGTTGATCTCCTCAACCGTTGCCTCGCGCTTGAGGACTGCTGTGATGTCCGAGATTGAGCCGCAGGTGACAGGCACGCGGATGGCGACGCCGTCGAAGTTGCCTTTGAGTGATGGGATAACGTCAGCCGTCGCTATGGCTGCGCCAGTGGTCGTTGGGACAATATTCCCTGCCGCTGCCCGGGCACGCCGCAGATCCTTGTGTGGGCCATCTTGAAGGTTCTGGTCGGCCGTGTAGGCGTGGATGGTGGTCATGAGCGAGCGCTCGACACCGAAGGCGTTATCGAGTACCTGGATGGTTGGCGCGATGCAGTTGGTAGTACAGGAGGCGTTGTTGATCACCTGCTCGCCGGTTAGCTGCTCGTGATTGACGCCCATGAGAAAGGTTGGCGCCGGATCATCACCCTTACTGGGCGCCGAGATAACGACTTCCTTAGCACCAGCCGTAATGTGGCTACTCGCGCCAGCCTTGTCGGTGAAGCGACCGGTAGACTCGATGACGACATCGATGTTCAGATCAGCCCAAGGCAGCTTAGCTGGCTCTTTCTCGGAGAGGACTTTGAATGACTTGCCAGCAACGGTAATGCTATCG
>JBBUCD010000027.1:0-7834 GCA_038057955.1 Patescibacteria group bacterium
GTCGCCGGCTTTACGCAAGATAACGGTATCGCCAAGCCGCACATCTTTCCGAGCGATCTCGTCCTCGTTATGCAAGGTTGCTCGGCTGACCGTGGTTCCCGCTACCTGGACTGGCTCGAGGATAGCGACTGGCGTCAGCGCGCCGGTTCGGCCAACTTGAACGTGGATGTCAAGCAACTTCGTCGTCACCTCTTCGGCGGCAAACTTGTAAGCAACTGTGCCACGTGGCGTCTTTCCAACTACTCCGAGCCGCTTAAATAGGTCGGTCTGATTAACCGCGACGACGACACCATCGATCCAGTAGTTCAGTTTGTCGCGGTGCTTCAGCTGCTGGGCCTGAAACCGCTCTACATCGCCCAGGTCATCGCAGGCCTGGGCCAGTGCTGTCTGGAAGCCAAGCGCACCAAGGAGCCGATGGACGAGCTTGTGGGACGGTAGCAGTGCCTCTTGGTTGGCAATGCCGAAGGCCATGAATGACAGTCCCCGCTCCTTGGCCATTTTAGGATCAAGTTGACGAAGCGAACCAGCCGCGGCATTGCGGGGATTTGCCAGTAGCGGCTCACCATTTTTTGCACGACGTTTGTTGAGCGCCTCAAAGGTCTTGAGTGGCAGGTAGGCCTCGCCGCGTACCTCAATGCCATGTTTCGCAACTACTGCCAGCGCCTTGTCGAGTGTCTCGCGCTCCTGCTCAGAAAGATCAGCCTTGGCGTACTTCAATGCTTCGAGTTGGATTGGCAGGGCTAATGGGATCGCCTCGATCGTCCGAACGGTATGTGTCACGTCCTCACCAACTAAGCCGTCGCCCCGAGTAGCGGCCTGCACCAACTGACCGTGTTTGTCGTAGCGGATCGTAACCGACAGGCCATCTACCTTGAGCTCGGCGAAATAGCGCTCTGCTTCACCTGCGGCAACGCCAAGTTTCCCTAGTCGCGCCTCCCAATCCGCCAACTCTTCTCGGCTAAAGACATCGTTCATCGAGAGCATTGGCTCGGAGTGGGTCACTTTCTTGAGTTCCGAAGCCGGTTGCCCAGCCACTCGCTGGCTTGGGCTGTCGGGCGTGATCAAATCAGGAAACTCCTTCTCAATCTCATCGAGCTCGTGCTGCAAGCTATCCTTAACCGAATCAGGCACAATCGACTCATTCAGGACATGGTAGTGATACCGGATCCGATCAATCTCCGCCCGCAGCTTTACCAAATGCTCCTTCGCCTGCGCCTTCGTCATTTAGAAACCATTGCTCGAAGTCGTTTGACCCGCTCCTTGACTGGTGGGTGGGTCGAGAAGATGCGGACGAAGAAGGACTCTTCTTCATCTTCCGTCAGAGGATTCTCGATGTAGAGGTGGTTGGTGGCACTGGAAAGATGCGACAACTTATGGGGGCTACTGGCAATCTTCTCGAGCGCCTTGGCCAAGCCTTCTGGATAGCGAGTCATCAATGAGCCAGTCGCATCAGCCAAAAACTCACGTTTGCGCGAGACCGCGAGCTGAATCATAGTCGCAGCCAGTGGCGCCAGCAGCGCCGCGACAACGAGTGCGATCAGCATAAACTGACCGCCACTATCGTTGTTACGCTCACGCCGATCCCCGCCCCACCACAGACTCCGTAAGAAGAAGTCAGCTAGCAAACTAACCACCCCCACCAAGACGACGACCATCGTCATCACCCGAATGTCGTAGTTGCCAATATGGGAGAGCTCATGGGCAATCACACCCTCGAGCTCACTCTTATCGAGTCGCTCCAGCAAACCAGTCGTGACCGCAATTGCGGCATGCTCTGGATCTCGCCCGGTCGCAAAGGCGTTCGGCGCTGGATCATTGATCACGTAGACGCGTGGCTTCGGCAGGCCAGCCGTGATCGACAGGTTCTCTACCTCGCGATGAAGCGTGAGAAAGGGCTCTTTGCGTGGCGCCTCTTGCGCACCAGACATGGCCAGCGCAATGCTATCGGACCAGAAGTAACTAGCAAAGGCTTGGCCAACGGCAATTACGACGGCAATTACGAGAAACGATGGCTCGCCATAGTAGAGCGAGATCAGCCAGCCAAAGCCAATCACAAACAGCAGAAAACCGAAGAGCAAGCCAACGCTCTTCCACTTATTTGACGAAATCTCTGTATACATATTTTCAGTATACCAACAGGAGTAGAACGGGGCTAGATGTCGGTGCTGCTAGCGTGTAGCGTGCTTATGAAAGACGGCGATCACGAGCATGCCGAAGACGGTCACCAATGACTGGCCGTAGGCTGAGGCCAAATCACCAACCAGTGGTACGTGACTGAGGAGCCAGCTGCCAACAACCGACGCTAACCCAACGGTCAGCAAGAGAAATGAGATCGTCACCGTATGCGCCTTCCCAAGCGCAACCGATCGCTCGAGCGCTGACTGGACTGAACCGCCCTCGGCAAAGACAAGGTAGACCGCCGGCGTCAGGAGTACCAGTGCAATCAAGCCAGGTATGACGAGCAAGATGAAGCCACCAATCACCGCAGCGCCAACGACCACCGTCACGCCTAAAAGCGTCGAGTATTTCGTCAACGCCTCCCGATATGGAGCAAGGTAATCAATCGTCTGCTTCTTCCCCAGGACTGTTCGGGCCGCCACTGCGGTTGCGCCAGTCAGGACTGGGGCAATCAAGCTAGCTAGTAGCGCTAGAAAGGCAACAAAAATCGCAAAGCTCAACCAGGGGCTGCCGCCCATCAGGTTTGCCGACAAGCTAATCAGCGAGGTGACGCCCAAAAACGTCACAGCGACGCTAATGATCAGCGAGAACACCAAATTGATCGCCGCAATCACGGCCAAATACCGCCAGTGGGTACGGAAGAGTAACCAACTTTCCTGCAAAATAGCTTCAGCACTCATGGCACCATCCTACACGCAGTACGAGCGCGGTCAATCCGCGCTCGTACGTTTAGATTACTAATTACTTAGATATTCAACTTCTCAGCGTACTGGCAGACGAGTGGCAATGGCGTCATCTTGCCGCCCAAGGCGTTCAGAATACCGATGATCGAGAGGATGGCGACAACCAACCAGACAATCCAGCCCAAGAATGGAATCCAAGAAACAATCCAGCCCAGCAAGAGGATCAAGCCTTGCTTCGCATGGTACTGAGCGAATGGCGAATCCTTCTTACCCAAGAGTGGGATCAGACACAAAATACCAAGGTATCCAAGTACCGCCCACAACTTATTCTCCTCAACATCGTTTCCGCCTGCCGATTTCTTCATCTCGTCTGCCATCATTCCCTCCTATTTGCTATTGAAGTCTACTTTGACTGCTTCCCGTTCCCCAGCGCCCGCCTCAAAAAACTCACGAGCTTTGAAACCAAGGTTCTGAGCAATCAAGTTCGTTGGGAAGACCTGGATTTGGGTGTTGAGATCACGGACATTGCCGTTGTAGAAGCGGCGGGCTGCCTCGATCTTGTCTTCTGTGTCAGTCAACTCACCCTGCAAGCTTAAGAAATTCTGACTGGCCTTGAGATCTGGGTAGTTCTCGGCAATGGCGAAGACGCTCTTAAGTGCATCGGTCAACATGTTCTCGTTCTTGGCCTTGTCGTGCAAATTACCAGCACCCATGGCGGCGGTCCTGGCCTTGGTTACCTCTTCAAAGACCTTGCTCTCATGTTTGGCGTAGCCTTTGACCGTCTCTACCAAGTTGGGGATGAGGTCGTAGCGACGCTTCAACTGGACGTCGATATCGCTCCAGGCTTCATCGGTCCGATTTTTGAGTGAGACCAAACCGTTGTAGGCAGCAACTACCCAGACTAAGCCGAGTGCGATCACGCCAACGAGAATCCAAATAAATGTCATAGTAGGTCCTTTCTGTACATGACTATGCTACTCGATAGTACGAGATAGCGGAAGTAGCCTGATCATTGAGACTTCACGCGGTAGAGCACTAAGCTGCCTTCTTGTGTGCCGGTCGGATCAGCCGAATTCTCAAGTGATGCGGTCAACTCAAAGCCGGTACCGGTCGAGCGGTAGCCGTAGTAGCGAGTTGCTGCGACTGGATCAGTTGGGATTGGTGACAAATACGGCTCAAGGAGCTTGGCAATTTCTGAACCAGGCTCGATTCGAACAGGACTATCAAACTTCGGATAGGCAAATGGCCGTTGCGCAGCGGCGTACTCGACGAGTGCAACAGTCAAGGCTCGCAAATCGGCCTTGCGCTGGACGTCGCGACCGATCAAGCTGTCGGCCTTGAGGAGACCGTGATCGCTCATAAAGAGGAGAGGCGAGGTGTTCTTGACCATGTCGGCGGTTGGTGCAACCACCGTTGCGACAGACCCAAACGACGAAAAATTGGCTGTGGCATGTAGCGTGCCGCGCAGCGACTTTGTAGCGACTGGACCATCCAGTGCAACTGCGTAGGGACGCTTGTCGCCAATGCCAACCTGCGTCTTCGCTGCCAGCTGCTGCTCCGCGTCGATCGCCGTTGTGCTGAACGGAGCCACGAGCGCACTGGCTGCGACGTTCGTCTGGTACCCCTTGGTTGAGACATTCTCGAGTTGCTGCTTCGGCAATCGCTGGCCCTTCGAAACAGATTCGGTCAAAGCAGTAACGAGCGCTGGCCAACCGTTCGCCTTAATGCCAAGATCCGACAGCTGGGTGAACGATACCTTCTGCCACTGATTGGCCGGATCTTGATCTGGTAGTCGCAGATACACATCACCGTCGGACTGAATCGTCTCAAAGGCGACTGGCGCACCGCCGGCCAGTGCAGTGCCGAAGAGCTCTTCCTGGCCAGGAGCAGGCTGGAAGGTTACATTGCCACTCGCTTTGGATGTTGCGCCCGATCGATCCTCAACAAACTCAACAATTAGCCGACTAAACTCAACCGTACTAGCATCGGTTGGTAAAATGTCCTCGATGGTTGCCCGCACAGTCACCTGGTAGTTGCCGGCGCTGGTCAGCGTCTTGGCGCCAAGCGCAATCGCCTGCTCAGCCCGATTACTCAAGCCCCAGAACTGCTCAATGCCCAGGGCCAGTACGCCGGACTCACTCAAGCCAACAAGTAGCCCACCAACCACTACCAAACCCGCAACGCCGTACAGAAACCTTGGCACCTTCAATTTCACCTTGGGCAAGACCGCTGTGACTGGTGGTTGCGTCGCTACTCGAGCCTGCACAGCAGCCCGTAGTGGCGCTGTCGGCGTACTCGCAACTGGCGCTTGACGCGGCAACACAGGCGCAACCGAAACAGGAGCTGTTCCTGGCTCCTCAAGCTTCTCCCAGCTGGGATCTATGTGTAACGGACCGACTGCCAGTTGCCCCTCCTACCAGATTCGTCTACCGTTTCTTCTTCTCTGCTGTAATTACCACTTTGACAGGTGCCGAGACGCCAAAACCAAGATCAACGACGGCCTCGTACTCGCCTGCAGCTTTCATCGTATCAAAATGTAGCGAAGCTGCATCCACACCCAGCTCTTTCGCAACATCTTTGTGTGTCACGGCGCCAAAGAGCGTCCCGTCGGGATTCGCCTTCACAGCCAACTTGACGACCTTGCCCTCCCACTCCTTCACCGCTGCCTCGGCCTTATCCTTACCAGCCTCCGCTTCCTTGCGAGCAACGGTCAGGCCAGCCAGTAACTTCTTGGCCGATGGATCGTGCTGCAAAACAGCCAACCCCTGCGGGATCAAATAGTTACGAGCGTAGCCATCTTTGACCTCGCATAAATCCCCAGGCAACCCAACATGGGCAACTGATTGTGTCAATAATACCTTCATGAGTACGTCCTTTCTTTCCTGTTATTTAGTCAACAGCTCCACTGCCTTGTCAAGTTGCGGGTCGAGTTCGTCAGTGACTTCTTGGTCGATAATGATGTCTGGAGTGATGCCCTCGCCGTTGATCTCGCGGCCTTTTGGCGTGAGCCACTTGGCGATGGTCAAACGGAGCGCCGAGCCGTCTTCGAGCATCTCGACTTCCTGCACCGAACCCTTGCCGAAGGTTTTGACACCAACCACCTTGGCCCGTTCGGTATCCTGGATGGCGCCAGCCACAATCTCCGAGGCCGAGGCCGAACCGCAATTGACCAGAACGACAAGTGGCAAATCCTTCAAAGTCGCCTCATGGGTCACCTTAAACTCTTCGCGATCCCCACCCTTGCGCTCCTCGATCACCACCACGCCGCTCTCAATGAAGAACGAGCTGATATCGATCGACGAATCCAGGAATCCGCCTGGATTGTTGCGCAGATCAAGGATGAGGCCCTTGGCGTTCTTGCCGTTCAGGTCGTCGGCCGCCTTCTCGAACTCAGTGACCGTATCGTCCGAGAACTGGCTCATCTTGATGTAGCCCAAGCCGTCCTCGCGCAGCTCGTAGGTCATCGAGGGAACGGTGATGGTGTCGCGGGTGAGGATGAAATCCTTTGGCTCCTCGAAGCCCTCTCGCATGATCGTCAAGGTGACCTGGCTGCCCTTGGCGCCACGAATGGCGTTGATCAGCTCACCAAACTGCATGTCTTTGGATTCCTTGCCATCAACTTTGACAATGATATCTTGGGCCTTCAACTCAGCCTTCTCGGCTGGCGAATCTGGCAGTGGGGCGATGATGATGAAGAACTCGTTTTCCTGCGAGATCTCAGCGCCAATGCCACTGAACTCGCCATTGATGTCCTCAAAAAACCGCTTGGCCTCGTCGGGCGAAAGAAACAGCGAGTACCGATCACCCAACGCCTCAACCGTTCCCCGGATGGCGCCATAAACTAAATCTTGCTGATTAATCGGCTTTGGAAACCGGTTCTCGAGCTTGCCATAGACATCCCAGTACAAACCAAAGTCGATATCCGATGGCTTACCAAGCGCGGTGTTGAGCAACTTGCCGGCCTCGGTATTGGGATAGTCGGACACGGTCCGGGCACCAGCTAATCCACCCAATGCGAAGGTAGCAATGAGTGCAAGCAGAAAACTAAATTGTCCAAACCAGCGGTGCTTAAACAATGATACCTCCGCCTAAGATGCGAGTGCCGTCCGAGCATACCACTGACTGGCCGCTGGCAACAGCTGTCTGTGGCGAATCAAAATCGATGAGACCATAAGGTAGTAAAGCTACGGCAGACTGTGGTTGTTGTCCGTGTCGGATTCGTGCCTGGATTTTTTGGAACTCGGTCGGCTCAGCCAACCATGAACATTGCTCGATACACAGCACCTCATCGACTGGCGGCTTCTCACTGACCACTAACTGGTTCGTTTTCTGTCGACGCTCGCTGACAAAGTATGGCCCCGTAAACTGTCCGGAGAATGTCAGCCCATGTCGCTGGCCGATGGTGTACAGCTCAATCCCTTCGTGCGTACCAATCACCGTGCCATCTTCCAAGATAATCTCACCTGGCTTGGTCTGCAGCCGCTCTTTCAAGTAACTGCGGAGTGAGACTGGTCCTAAGAAGCAGACTCCCTGACTGTCGGGCTTGGCTGCCACCACAATCCCTCGTCGCTCAGCTTCGGCGCGAACCTCGTCTTTGTGTAAATGACCAATTGGAAAGCGAATGAATGGTAGCTGCTCATTGGTCAGCGTCCAAAGAAAGTAGGTTTGATCCTTGTGCTCGTCAGCTGCTCGATGGAGCTGTAGTTCGCCATCTACAGATTTGATCTGCGCGTAGTGGCCAGTGGCAACGGCGTCGAAGCCCTGGTCCTTCGCAAGCTCCAAAAGTAACCCAAATTTCATCTCGCGGTTGCACAGAATATCCGGATTCGGCGTTCGACCAGCCGCGTACTCAGCCTCAAGGACGTCAACGACTCGCTTCCGGTACGCTTCGCGGACATCAATCACCGCAAACGGAATTTTGAGCTGGGCCGCAATCCGTCGGGCGTCAGCAATATCCTCTTCCCACGGGCAAA
>JBBUCD010000028.1:0-8038 GCA_038057955.1 Patescibacteria group bacterium
AGGAGTGGTTGATTGCGTTATCTAGGTCAATGGGATAGAGCCGCTTCCACTCACTTCTTAGTCTCCCGACGCGCGGTTCTATAATCCGATCGTACTCTTTGAAGAACACTCTTGAATGCCATTTTTTGAACTCATTCTTGCCACTTCTTTCTAATATTGTCCGTGTCAAGACTGTTGGATCAATACGCTTGATTTCGTAGAGGTTTCTGTATTCTGTCAGTGAAAATGTCGTTTGGTACCCAAAAATTGCTGACGCCTTCCAAATTGCGTCATAAAATTTCATATCCTGAAACGCATGCAGCGTGTTGTGATGGATGAAATCCTTGAGTGGACCCTGGGTAGGCAGATAGTGCTTCAGGGCATGCAGCAGGTGTTGTTCATCGAACTGGTAGTTGTATTTTTGAGACATAGCAAAAATAAACTAAGTACTCGATATTCGTCGAGTCTTTATAGGAGAATGATATCGTACTCCAAACTCTCTACTTTGCAACCATACACAACTCCTAGAGTGGTAGGAGTGGCCAGGGGTACCCTTCGAAGGCGTCGTGCTGGATTTGGCTGTATGGAATGTTCAGATCTGTTTCGAGCTGCTCGCTGACACCAAGTACCATTGGCTTAGGGCCAGAGATGTAGTACATAGGCGCCGTTGGATCTTTGACGTACTTTTTCACGGTCGTGATATCAATACGTTGTGGATCGATAAGGTAGTGAACGGTGAGTTGTGGAAACTGCTTGGCGAGCTGGTCAAGTTCCCGCTTGAAGAGGATGTTGGCATCCCGATTGGCGTAGAGCAGTGTGATGGTCGGTACGGTTTTCTTGGCAGCTAAATCGAGCAGGATTGATCGAAAGGCCGTAATACCAATCCCGCCGGCCAAAAAGACGTACTCTTTTGAGGTGTCGGTCAGCGTGAAGAAGCCGTACGGGCCAGCGGCGATCACCTTATTGCCTGGCTTCAACTTGAGGAGTTGTTGCTTGAACAGGCTTGGCTTCTCGACGATCCGGGTGGTGATTTGCAGGTAGCCTTCTTGGGGCGAGGCCGAGACAGTGAAGGGGCGAAGTGGCAATCGCGGGTCGAGTAGCGCACCGGGCATAAAGTAGACGTAGTACTGGCCAGCTTCCCAGTGGAGACTTGGTTTTGGCTGAAATCGGAAGTTGACGACGCCTGGCAAGAGCTCAGTCTGCTTGTCGAACGTGACAATGCTGCCCGTCAATTGACTCAACGAGAGTTTCATGAGCGGACCTTTTGCGCGGCAATCTTCTTCCTGATCTGACTAATCCAGTAGCCAAATCCAAGGGCAAAGCTAAGGTGCAGGGCCAGGATCAAGAGGCCACGGCTATTCATGGTGTGCGATGTGAGCATGAGCAGATCGATGGCTGTGGCGAGCGCGAGGCTGGTGAAGTTTGCTGTTACGGCAATCAGCATCGCCTCTGTATTATGGGCTAAGCGTGCGCCGTACCAATTCAGGACGCTAAATCCAATTAAGGCTGTGCCAAGGAAGCGAATGAAGTGGGCGAAATCTGCAATGTTTTGCCCATCAAAAAACATCAGTATCTCGTTTGGAAAGAAGATAAGACTTGTGCCAAGAATCAGCGTTGTGAGTCCGGCAAGTCGGAAGAACTGCGGTAGCGACATCTTAGCGGACGAGGGCGATGATGAGTCCCATGAGTAAGAGTGAGACGAGGTCGTGGCCAAGGCGGATCTTGAGGACCACTTTGCTGCTGCCCTCGAACAACGAATGGGTGACGGCCGAGGTCATTTGCATGCCAAGCCAGAGGAAGAAAGCCGTTGAGAGACCAGTTTGTAGGTACGAGTAGTGGAAGTAGTTATGCGAGAACTCGATGGTGTGGGCGAGGACGTAGGCTGTGACTAGAGCTAGAACGAATGAGCCACCAATTGCCATGCCAAGCTCGGACTTATCGCCGCCTTCTTTGACGCCTAGGGCTTTTTTCCATGGCTTCCCAAAGAGTGCCTCTGAATACCATGCTGCGCCAACAGCGAGGCTTGATACGGCAGCTAAAAAGACTGCTAGATAGTAAATAGGAACATCCATACAACCTCCTTTATGGATTCTAGTGCGTTAAGCATAGCAATAGAATTAGAACAAATAAAAAAGCCCGCCGGGGCGGGTTTTTTATGTTGTTATTTAAGCTGGGTTAAGTGCGGCGAGTTTTTCCCGCAAGACTGCGAGGTGTTGTTCGACGAGCTCGGTCCCTTCCGGGAAGTCTCCGTTGGTGCAATCCAAAAGGATGAGTGCCTCCACTGTCATGAATTTATGTAATTTATTTCGATGCAGTTTATGTAACCAATTCCCTATGTTGATTGTGTCATATTCCAACACATCAAGAAATTCGATGGCTTTGAGCTGCATTCGCAGGCAGGCTAGATCGCCGGGGAACAGGGACCAGGCGGATTCCTGTAGGCTCGCTTCATAATACGCTTGCCATGTACCCCGCTCTCTTTTTAGAGCTGCGAAGAATTTGCCCAAATTGTATTCGAAAGGATTCTTTTTCTCTGCTTGCTCGTGCCAACTGTTCATGTGCTGGTCAAGTGGCGACAACTCAGCCATTTTTCATCCTCTACTTTCCAAATTTTAAGGTGAATTTTTTCTGTGATGACTTGGCACTATACTGCAGATCTCTGTATTTGTCTAGTAATAAACCGGTTATTGTTACAATTTTTTGAGCACAAGAATTAAGGCTTGTTCCTCAACACTTAGATCGTCCTCGGATGAGCGCTTGGATTTTCGCTTGAGACGATCCATCGTTGGTGTGAGCGACTCGCCATTCCGGTAGAGCTGGAGGATACGTGGGTCGATGTAGGATTTTTTTGCAATCTCGGGGGTATTGCCGAGGGCTTCCGAGGCCCGTTCAATGGCTGTGCGAATGCTGACCTCACGGTCTTTTTTGAGGCGAGGGATGTTCGTCTCGCTTAAACAGCTGGCAGCAATCAGTGTGCCGGCCCAGGTGCGAAAATCCTTGGCGCTAAACTCATCGTCCATGACTTCCTTGATGTAGTCGTTGACGTCCTGACTGTCGACATCAACGTGCGCATTTTCTTCATTGATGTAGCTGAAGATATGCGATCCAGGTAGCTCCTGGAGCTCCTCTACGACTCGCGCCAAACTGGCGTCATCAACTTCGAGTTCGTGTTCCTGGTGGCTTTTGCCAACGAAACGGAAGATCAGTTGACCATCCTCCACGCTCACATGGCGCATGCGCATCGTGGTCAGGCCGTAGGTGCTATTTTCTTCGACGTAGCGCTCGTTACCGACACGAAAGTAGGCCTGGTCGATCAGTCGGAGCATGCAGGCGAGTACCTTTTCTCGATCAAGCTCCGGCCGATCCAAGTGTTTGCGTGTGATTTGCCGCATCCGTGACAGTCTGGATCCGAACTGCACGATCCGATCAAACTTCGCCTCGTCTTGTCGTGAGCGGAACTTGGGATTGTACAGGTACTGCTTGCGTCCAGCGGCATCGATGCCTGTTGCCAGTACTTTGGCGTTCGGACTTTTCGCAATCGTTACGTCTTTCCAGGCTGGAGGAATGGCGAGATGTGTCGCGTGTTCTGGTAAGTCGTCGGTAGAGATGGCCGATCCATCTTTGTTGGCATAGCGGTAGCGATTTTTTTGACCAGATCGGTAGATGAATCGTCCAGTGATCATGAGTGGAGTATACAACACAAAGCCCCGTTGGTACGGGGACTTGTGTTGGAGGGCCTGGTGGGAATTGAACCCACGACACGGAGCTTAAAAGGCTCTTGCTCTACCACTGAGCTACAGGCCCATACGATGGGTGACTATACCCCACAACTGGGCAATCAGGCAAGGCCAGCCCGACAAAATCATTCTGGTTGGCTTAGGCGCGGAGGAGAGGGTTTCGGTTCCAGCCAAAGAAGATTAGGCAGACGACTGGTAAGATCACCCACCAGGTTTGATGACTGGCAAGGAAGGCAGCCATTGTTGATTGGCTAATCATCGCGGCGCGTGCCTCTTCGGGCATGAATGACATAATCGTTGTAACAATGAGGGCCGTATTTAAGAAGCTATACAAAAAGACCTCGACAGGGGACAGTAGGCCGCGTCCATCGCCACCACCGGATAGACCACTTTTGGTAATCATGAGGACAAGAATCGTGACGAAAATGGCTGCTTGGATAGTAAATGGAGTGACTTGTGAGCTGACAAAGAAGGAGTTAATGGTTCGCTCACCGGTGAAAAACTGGCCGATTGGGCCAGTCAGTAGGTTCGTCAAAACCAACGCCACGTAAATACTGACGAGCGTTACTACCGTCCGTTCTCGCTGCAGCATCATCCCATAGGCGATGCCAACAATGAAAAAGACGATGAAGAATAGGTTCCAACTAGGTGTCACAGACTCCCCCTCCTCTCGTGTCAGTTAGTATACCAGAGATCGCGTGGCGACACAGACCAGCGTGTGGATTACAGACCAGCGTCGCGGAGTTGTTCGAGTAATGCTCGCTGTTCTTTTGAGATGCGCTTTGGGTACTGAATACGTACGACAACGATCAGATCACCTCGGCCACCACGATACGGCATACCTTTGTGGGCAAAGCGAAAGCCCTGTCCATCCTGCGTGCCAGGGGGTAGAACGAGCTCAATCGACTCACCTTGGTTGTTTTGAAATTGAATGGTGTCGCCGAGTAGCGCCTGTGTGAGTTTGACCTGAATTTCTGCTTGGACCTGCGAAAACGCTTGGCCAAAGAAGCTCTCGAAAATGTCGCCAATACCACCCATGTCACCTTGTCCTCCGCGAAAAATGTCTTCGTATCGACCACCACCGCCAAAGCCCTGACTACCAACGCCAGCTGCACCAAACTGGTCATACTGCTGTCGCTTGTTCGGATCTGATAGTACTTGGTAGGCCTCGTTGACCTCTTTGAAGCGCTCTGAATTACCACCCTTGTCTGGGTGATACTGCTGAGCGAGTTTTCGATAGGCACGTTTCAGCTCATCTGCTGACGCAGTGCGAGGTACCCCCAAGATGTCGTAATAGTCCTTGTGGGCCATAGAATTGACCGATTATGAGTGATTATTGCGTTGTTGTCGAGGTCGATGGTGTTGTAGTTGTTGTCGTGCCCGGTGCAGCGCGATCAGGCACTAAGACGTTGCCAAGTTCATCTGATACGCCACCTAGATACGGGTTCATGAGGAGTGACAGGGTTTGGCCCGAGGTTGATTTGTACTCGATCGTCCACCAGAGCCATCCTCTCGGTGCTCGGTTTGACAGGTAGGCTGTCACCTGGGGATTCGGGTTATTGAGTCGGAATGCTGCCCCGCCATTCTGTTCGGCCAATTGCAGTGCTTGGACGTAGTTCATACTCCAGAAGGCTTGGTTGATTGGCGTAATAGTATTCCCCAGGTAGTCAGCCTTCGGAATGATAGCCCGAACTGACTTACCGGTTTCTTGAGAGATTGAGTAGGTGAACCAGTTGTCGAGGTCACTTGCTGAGCCAAAGACGTAGACCTCACTCCCCTTGTTTGGAGTCAATGTAGGAATACTCACAGAGACATAACTGATCACCGCATCCTGCTTCCAGACTTGTGCGGCAGCGCTGCCAAGCGTGAGATGGGTTGCGACGTCGGCATCGAAGCCTGTCGGGGCGAGTGTTGTGAGATCAGAGACTATGGGTGTCGTTGTGCTCGTATCAGTAGTAGTTGTTGTCGTCTCAGTTGGCGTATCTGTCGGTGGTGTTTCCGATTTCAGGCAACCAGTTAGACTAATAGCAATCAGCACTATACCGAAACTTCGCCCTAGAGTTCCTAGATGTTGTGCCGATTGCCGATTCATAGCCCCCCTTATGCGTCTGGTTTTGCTTCGTCGGTTGTCGTTTGATCTACTTCGCCTTGTTCATCTTTAGGTGTCTCAGCGGCCGCCGCTGGTTGTTCGTACGCGTGACTGCCCAACTCGGTGAGTTTTTGTTCAAGTGCTACGACTGCTTGTTCAATAGCAGTGGTATCCTCTTGTGCTACGACTCCCTTGACTGCAAGAACGGCATCCTCAACGGCTCGCTTATCTTCCGGCTTCGCTTTTTCGCCCAGGTCTTTCAATGTTTTTTCTGCCGAGTACATCAGGTTGTCAGCTTTATTCCGAAGCTCAATGAGTGTTTTCCGCTGCTTGTCATCGGCTTCGTGTGATTCAGCATCCTTACGCATTCGTTCGATGTCAGCCTCTGATAGGCCCGACGATGATTGAATGGTAATCTTCTGTTCTTTGTTGGTGGCCTTATCTTTGGCCGACACGTTCAAGATCCCGTTGGCATCGATGTCGAATGAGACCTCGACTTGCGGGACGCCTCGGGGCGCAGGTGGCAGGCCATCAAGAATAAACTTTCCGAGTGAGCGGTTGTCGACAGCCAGGGGTCGCTCGCCCTGCAGGACATGAACCTCAACCGACGTTTGGCTGTCAGCTGCAGTCGAAAACACCTGTGACTTCGAGGTTGGAATAGTGGTGTTACGTTCGATGAGTGGGGTGAGGACGCCACCGAGGGTCTCGAGGCCGAGTGTCAGCGGTGTCACATCGAGGAGGAGGAGGTCTTGGACCTCACCGCCGAGTACGCCACCTTGGATGGCTGCGCCAAGCGCAACGACTTCGTCAGGATTGACGCCTTTATGGGGTTCACGTCCGAAAATCTCGGTAACCATCTGCTGTACCATCGGCATGCGCGTCTGACCCCCAACCAAAATGACTTCTTGAATGTCGGCTTTGGTGAGTTTGGCGTCTTTGAGCGCTTGTTCGCAGGGTTTTCGAGTTCGTTCAACGAGTTCGTCCACGAGTTGTTCAAACTTCGCTCGGGTCAGTTTCATGACAAGATGTTTTGGTCCGGTCGCATCAGCGGTGATAAATGGCAGGTTGATCTCGGTTTCCAGGTTTGATGAGAGCTCGATTTTGGCCTTCTCAGCTGCCTCTTTAATACGTTGGAGTGCCATAGAATCACGGCCTAGTTCGATGCCCTCATTTTTTTTGAACTCCTCAATGATTGCGTGCATGATCGCTTGGTCAAAGTCATCGCCCCCAAGGTGAGTATCGCCAGCTGTGGCTTTAACCTCAAAAACACCATCGCCAATTTCGAGAATGGTGACGTCGAAGGTACCACCGCCAAGGTCGTAGACGGCGATTTTCCCTTCCTTCTTTTTGTCGAGGCCGTAGGCCAAGGCCGAGGCAGTCGGCTCGTTAATGATCCGTTTTACCTCGAGGCCAGCAATTTTACCAGCGTCTTTGGTCGCCTGACGCTGAGAGTCATTGAAGTACGCCGGCACAGTAATGACAGCGTCGGTAACAGATTCGCCTAGGTAGGCTTCGGCGTCAGCTTTTAGTTTTTGGAGAATGAACGCAGAGACTTCTTGTGCAGAGTACTCTTTGCCAGCGAGTAGAATCTGGACCGATCCATCGGCAGCAGCCTGAAACTTGTACGGCACAAGTGACTTGGTTTTTTGCACTTCCGGTTCTTCGTATTTTCGTCCGACAAATCGTTTGACCGAGGAGACGGTATTTTCGGGATTCGTAATTGCTTGTCGCTTGGCGATTTGACCAACTAGTCGTTCGCCACTCTTATTAATGGCAACAATCGACGGAGTTGTGTTATTCCCTTCGGCCGAAGGAATTACCTTTGGCTTGCCGCCTTCCATAACCGCGACAACAGAGTTGGTTGTACCAAGATCGATACCAATAATTTTTGCCATAGATTACCTTTCAGTACCCCTCCGCTTATGCTGGTTGGCCAGTACTGACCACGACTTTTGCTGGTTTGACTATTGTACCACGATACTGATACCCAGCTTCGATCTCTTGGATGATGTGTCCTTCGGGTATCGTGTCGTGTGAGAGCTGACTAAGTGCTTCATGTTGGCTTGGATCGAAGGCGACACCAACCACTTCGAGGCGAACGACGTCATTGGCGGTTAGTAGCTCATCAATTTGTCGTTGAATTTGCTCAACGCCAGCCTGCCAAGCTTTTGAGTCGGTATTTTCGTCGGCAAAGGCTCGGCGGAAGTTGTCAGCAATTGGCGTCAACTTCATC
>JBBUCD010000029.1:0-6513 GCA_038057955.1 Patescibacteria group bacterium
TGTCGGGACGCTCTGTGCCTCCACCGTGGTTGCCTGTAAGAGTGGCGAGAGGGCAAGGAAGAGTGCAGGATAGAGCATCGCCGTGGCAACCAGACGACGAAACAGACGCGTCCAAGCGTCTACCCTGTGGATGTTTACGTATTCCCTCCTAGACATAGTCTACGCATCATACCATGTAGGCCTTGAATAGTGATGATTACTTCTGTACACTCTCGCCCAGCTCAGATCTGAGCGCACTTTTTATGAAGGTTGAGGGTTTTGCGATGAAACGATTGGCGGCAGTGTTGTTGGTACTGTTCATGGTATTTCCAGTCTGGGCAGGTGCAGAAGAGGGGCCGATCGATGTGGTCAGTGGTGTTTATAGTCGGATTCTCAAGGTGATCCGCCAGGATGCTGAAGGGCGGAAACTCTGTAAGCTTCGTGACAAACAAGAGTACAGAGTAAAAGACTTTACGCCAGAGCTGCACCAAGCGATTCTTCGGTCGGGCCAGATCTTTGAAGAGTGGCATGCTGGCAAGCGGAAGCACTTTTGGGAGAATGAGTTTTTGACAGGGATGGCCAGTAATAACCTTGTTGAATGGCCAACATATAGGATTCAAACGCAGTCAGAAAGTCGCACAGTGGTGGTGGTCCAGTGTGTTGGCCGAGGTTTTGTCAAACAATCTGTGAGCGAAGACAATAATCCAAGTTATCGCAGGTCGGGTGCCTGGGAAGTAGAGCTCATTAGGATGAATAATAGTTGGCGATTTGCCAATGTTACCTTTTCGTATCATCGGTACTTATTGACTGAGTTCAAAGAATTTGTAGAGACTGGTGATTATCGCCATTGATCTCATAAAGACCCGGGTTTATCCCGGGTCTTTTGTCATGGCACGATCCAGAAGTAGCCACGAATGGGTTGATTTGTAGTCCCAAGTTTATCGACTGTGGGTGTACCAAAGTACGGTCCCCAGGCTCCCTGTACATCATACGGGTCACTGTGGATACCACCATCAGCTGGATCGAAGTAGGTGATATTTTTGCCTTCATCGATGCCCAGAATGGTGATGAAGTGCTTGCCACTCCCATTGCCCCGGACCTGCCAGATAGGAATGTTGCCTTGTTCAAGTTGGGTACGGAGGTCTTCTAGGTTCTGATCAGTTGGTAGATCGGGTACAAGGCCGCCGAATGCAGTGTAAGCACTGTGGGTTGCGCCGGGGAAGTTGCTGGTAACGATGCCGTCGGCTGTATCGCCGCAATTCGTCCCAGTTGTTTGTTTGCAGGTACCGGCCGGCTGACTCTTCACGATGTCAATAATTTTCTGAGCATTCTCAGAGTAGGGCGAAAGACTTTTGATCAGCGGGTTCTCATTCGCCTTAGTGGCCGCCTCGATCACCGCCTCACGGAGTTTGCCCGCAGTCTTGATATCGGTTTGGCTAGAGACTCCCTTGGCCGATAAGCCACTGGTAATGACAGCATCAAGTAGGTGGCGAGCCGCATCTCCGTCGGCAGTCGTCGGCAACTTCTTCTTGAGTGTCTCGGCATTAGCTACAAGGTGTCGGCTCCAGTTCTGAATAGCCTTGGCGCACTCGTTGGGGAGTTTGCCATTACCATCTTTATCGCGCTTGATCTCGATATCCAGGCACTTGATGTCTTGAAGGTGGTAGCGGTCTTGTTGGTTGGTTTGCGGACTAAAGCGTGGGTCGAGCGGATCGGTACCTTTGTGTTTTAGGTAGTAGTCGGCGAACACGAAGCCAAGTACCAGAAGAACGATCATGAGTAACAGAATAATTCCGAGTGCAACTAAGCCTGCGCCAACCGCAGCCGCTTCGGGAGCTGCAGCAACGGCTGCTCCGGTTGCTACCGCCGCCTCCGAAGCCTCGACACCAGCTGCAACTGTCCTTGCGCCAGCTGCTCCCTCGGTTCCTGCTGAAGCTGCACCTCGTGCCGCAGCCGCCTCCGAAGCCTCGGCTGATTCGCCGGCTTCGATACCCTCGTCGGCCTCTTTCTTTTGGAGTTTCTTTTTTGGGCGATCAAAACCAGAGTCATTAGCTGAAGACTCATCGTCTTCACCACTCTCTTCTTCGTCATTGAGTTCTTCGTCCTCCTCGTCATCGAGGGGCACGCCGTACGGCTCTGGTTCGTTTGCCACTATTCCCTCCTAGTCGTTGGCTTACTATAGCATCCTCACCTGTCTTTTTCATGTGTTATATGGTATAGCGGATGGGATAAACGAAGCTTTAGAAACGGGGCATTTTGTTCGATGCAAAAAAGTATCGCGGCTGGTTTGTTGGCGGGGCTTATTTCCTTGCCACTCCTTGCGAAGCCTCACGGCACGGTTTCTGTGTCAGTCACTCGTCAACAACATCCAGTTGATTGTGCAGCTGCCTTTTGGAGTGCACTGCCAGCTCAGGAGCGACAGCTGGTTGCCGGATCAACGGTCATTACGAAGCAGTGGTCGTATTTACTGACTGCCAATGAAGGTGCGCTGGTTGTCGTCACAGTTTCGCCATCAAAGCTCGATGGTCAACCGATTTGTCGGCGATTCTACTGGATCTTTCTGCGTCAAGGCGGAAGTTCGATCTGGGAGTACAAACACTCCTTTGGTGGACGGGCCGATATCGATCGACTTGGTACCGATATGGATGTCTGGTGTGAAACGGGTACAACCTTTCCACCAACTTGTGATGCGAGTGTCGCGCGCGATCTGTATCAGCAGCTACTGCAAGTTCCCAGTAATCTTTCTACTGTTTGCCTATGGCCGACAATGGATACTCTGATGGACCAGCAGACTGGAGAAATTAGTCGTTCGGCACCCGCACGCTCGGATAACCGAGATCTGGGATTACTAGCAGATATACTTGAACGGTGGCAACGGTCGCCAGAAACTGGACCGCAGCGGATCGGGCTTACCAAGACTCCCTACGACACAATTCTGTATTGTGACGACGGGACGAGGCTGTGGGGGTTTCAGTGGCGCAACGCCGCCGGTCGCCTGGTCTTGAGTGATTGGCGATCGAAGGATGAGGAAGCAGAATTGGGTCGGGCACGTATGTGTACGGTCTCCGTTATTCGTCCAACTACCGCAACCGGTGGTATGGGCAGTCAGCTGCGATTGTCGGAAATCGACTCGGCATCTGGTCAGCAGCTGATTCGGTTTACTAAAAATATCCAACTGAACAACCAACCCGAGACCTTTGCGCATTTTGGTGCTGAGGTGTCAGAACAGCAACGTCGCGAGTGGTGGAATGCTCACCGTAAAGCGATTGAGCGCGTGTCACTCAACGACATCGTGGTTACACAGATTAGTATTGGGTTAGTGCGAATTGAGTTTCCAGCCTCATCCGGAGCAAAGCCGCTCCAATGTAAACTACTTCCGGATCGAATCCAAATTGTTGGCGTTCAGACTGGCAGCCAACACGTGGCGTCGTCTGTCCGAACGCAGTCAAAGCCTGGGAGTCGACAGTTCGATATCTCGCTACCGATGCTTGAAGCACTGGGTAATCCAGTACTGTGGAAGGAATTTACTGACGCTTGCCTGATGAACGTGCCAGCCACACCAACCGACAGACAGCAGGCAAATACATTTTACAAGCAGCTAGCTGAGCAAAGTGCTGCTGACGAAGATAGGTACCTTCCAAAGACAACCCCCAATCAATGGGGAAGTTATGCTCGACAGCTTGGCCTGAGTCGTGGTAGCCAGGGTGTCTACATTCTATGGATTGCCTCGGGAGATGCATCATGGACAACTAAATCCCAAGCCATCCATGCCTACCGGCTTGTGACGCAGGGAGGGACTCTTAAAACGACCCACGAGGTTGGACGCTCGAACCTCGTGGGGGTAGAGCGTGACTACCGACAATTTATCAATCGATTCTTGACGATTAAAATCGATCAAGCAACGAAAGCCCAAACGGCTACCCCAGTGGTTTTGAGTAAGGAGTCGGAGGCTCGTCATCTGGTACAACTGGCTATTTCGTCAGCCAAACTTGGAGATGCAAAGCAATACTTTTGCACCTCCAATCCTGGACATGGAAAGCTACTCGCTTTTGCGAAGGATCTTTCTGTGGGTAAGGGGAAGTTGACGAGCGATAGCCTCTATTTTCCTCTAAGCGAGGGAAAAGCATTTTTCACCATCATTGAGCAGCGCGCGGATCGGTATCGTGAGGCGGTGTTTTTTATTGATCACAGCGTTGTTCGTTTGTATAACTTCGACCTAGGATCCTTTGTCGGGAGGGCCGAAATAATTCAGCAGCTCAATCGCCAACGCCAGTGGCTCAAAGAAAAACAATGAAAAGATACTGATTCATCCCCCTTACTGCACCGCGCACTAAGGGGATTTTTTATTACTGCCGCAAGACTCGGACGGCGGTGCCGTTTGAGACGACGAGCGATTGCTCAGCAAGGCCAAGAATGTATTCGTCGTCGGCAAGTGTTATCGATGAAGCGAGATCCTCTTCCGCTCCACTGATTGCAGAAACCCGAATCAAGGTGTTAGTTGTGGTGTATGCCAAGAATGACTCGTTCGAGTCCCAGACGCTTTTGGTGACTAAGGTTGGAGTTGAAATGGGTTGAATTGTGCCGGTTTCAATATTTGCAACGAAGACCGTGTTATCGTCGATGCCATTGGCTAAGAAGAGTGATCCACTTGGTGAGAACCGGCCACCGCCAGATCCAGGACCAAGTGGTACTAGCTGCTTCGAACTAATAAGTAGTCGTTGGTACTGCGGTGGATTTGATCCCCCATCGTAGACTATGGCGTATTGCTCTTTGTTGCCCCACCATAACTGATCGAATTGTGATGGGCTATCGAGCACCGCCGTAAAGTTTGTGCCATCGGAGTCAGCAATGGCGATCGTATTTTGAGTTAGATTTTCCCGGAAAAATTGGTAGAGAATCCTGTCGCCCGTCGCCTTCCAAATCGGAAAATGGACTCCAAACGGTAGGGCGGCGGCGGATCCATCGGTCAGGTTGATGCGGCGTGTTTGCTGCTCGTCGATCAGTAGGACTGCCGATCCCGTAGCTGACCAGGTGAAGACTGTTCCAGGTAGTGTCGAAATGGGCAGGCGGCGCGTGACTGTTTCTGTAACTATGTCGAATGTAGTCAACTCAGCAGTACTATTGTCGTAGTAGTAGAGGTTGGTTTCGAACAGTGCGGGATACCGGATATCCGTGGCAATGACTCCAGTAGACTGCTGTGTCGTACTTACTGTCTAAGAGGGGGTGGTGTTTCGAGACAGGAGGATAAATCCAAGGATGACGACGCCCGTAACGATGACCCCTATGATGATTGGTGTTCGAGGCAGTTTCATGGCTACTCTATGGCTTGGTGAAGGTATACCCACGTTCATTGGCACCGCCGCCCTCTCCACGACCCTTGGCAGTAATACCGAAGTAGTATTGGCCCGGCAGATTAGCACCTGCTGAAGCCAGGAATGGCTTGGTTTGTATGTTGCCGAATTCCGGATCATAAAAGCGTACGTTGTTTCCCTGGATACCAGTGACAACAATCCAATGTTGGCCAGAGCCATGCCCAACTATATGCCAGACAGGTAGCTTGTCTTGTTTGCCATCCGAGAGGGTGCGTTGAGCTTGAGCTAAATCGCTCGTGTTTGGCGCACTCCCAGCGACTGAGGTGGTGAGAGTCCACGCGCCTCCCGCAGTATTACTGCCAGGAAATGCTTTGCTTTATACATCGCGCGCGGTTCGCGCACAGCCGTTTGGACCACCAACCGGATTATTGAATTGACAGGCTATTTTCGGATTATCGGCGACGTATTTTTCTAGGATTTTGGCGGCGTTGCTGGATGCACCGGCTTTTTCTTGCTTCATGCAGCCCTCATAGATTTTGAAGCGGGCCATAATGTTTTTGACGTACTCTTTGGTTTCTTTAATCGGAGGAACGCCGTTGTATTTATCGACAGCTCCGGGTCCCGCATTGTACGCAGCTAACATTACTTCTTGGAGTTGCTTGTCGGTAAATGCTTTGTGGTATTTGGTGGCATGTTTAAAGTCGTCAAAGTGTTGGCGATAGTAGGCAGCTCCTAAAAACGTGTTGTACTTTACATTGACGATGTCGGCGTCGTTCGGCGCTCCAAGGTATGTGATCGGAACTGATCCTTCCCGTTCAATTTTTTTCGTATAGATGTTTCGATAGACGTCGTTGCCTTTAGTGAATCCACGTGCTTTTGCTAATTCGGCAGAGGTATCGCTGAGTTCTTGGGCATTGAGTTGCTTGTAGGTATCGGGCATTAACTGCATCAGGCCTCGCGCGCCAACTGGACTTGTCGCGGTTGGCTTAAATTGGGACTCCTGCTCCATAACGGCGGCCAGGTAGCCAGACGGTAGCTCGAAGAAGTCGGCGGATTGGATGATGTAGTCGCGTATGTAGCCACCTTCTTCGAGGCTATTTGGGATATCGCTACAGGGTTTCGCATCGGAATAGACAGTGACGCCGAAACCGCTTTTGTCGAAGGTGCTGGGTTGGTCGCTGGTGCCTTTGACAATCATATAGCCAGTGATCGCTACCGCGAT